>CAZDYT010000020.1:0-17791 GCA_964509395.1 uncultured bacterium | reverse complement strand
CTCGCGGGCGTCGTCTTCCTTGAGAGGGTGCGAGAGCTTTCGAACGCGATCCGAGAAGAACGCCCGCAGTGACGCGCGCGCCGCGAGAAGCGAAGGTGGCTGCCACCGGCATGGTGGCACATACCCCGAGGAGGGCAGAATGACCAAAAGGCTCGGAATCCTCTTCGTACTCTCGGTGCTGCTTGCCGCGCCTCTCGCGTTGTTGGCGCTCGACGCGACCCCCGGCCAGATACTCGACCGCCCGGATCAGTTCGACGGCAAGGCGGTGACCCTTGTCGGCACGGTGAGGAACCTCGACGCCCGCGTCTCACGGCGCGGCAATCCCTACTACACGTTCGACCTGGCGGCCGGGGGCCGGTCCATCAAGATTTTCTCATTTGGCCGCCCGCCATGCCCAGGGCGCTCAGCGGTGTCCGTGGAAGGCGTCTTTCAGAAGGTGAAGCGCGTGTCAGGCCGCACGTTCTACAACGAGGTCGAGGCGCAGCGGGTGGTCTGCCAGTGAGCGTATCCCGATCCTCCTGGTCCCGGGCATTGCCCAAGGTACGGGCCAAGCTGGGTCTCTCGCCAGTTCGCCCTTGCCGCCGTCCTGCCGACCCGGCGGCAACGTTGCGTGAATACGACGAATCGCGTATACCCCGGCGTGGTTATCGTGCGGTAGCGGACGGGCTCGTCCGTAGCCCCTGCGAGGAGGAACTATGAGCGAGACAGTCGAGATTCTGACCCAACGGCTGGATCGCCTGGAGCGGGAGAATCGCCGGTTGAAGCGGCTCGGTGGCCTTACGCTGGTTGGGCTGGCCGCTGTGGTGCTGATGGGCCAGGCGATGCCTGGCAAGGTGGCCAAGGTGGTGACTGCCGAGGAGTTCGTCCTGCAGGGTCCGAACGGAACCATACGCGCCGGGCTCAAAACCCTTCCTGATGGCAGTGTGAGCCTGTTTCTCCAGGACAATGCGGGGACACCCCGGGCGCTGCTGGCTGTCGCAACGGACGGCACACCGATGCTCGTGCTCGTGGATGGGAGCGGAGATCCCCGTGCGAAGTTGGCTGTGGGCCCCGACGGCAATGGGAGCCTGGCACTTCTGGACCCAGGGGAGAAGGGTCGCGCCGTGCTTGGTGTAGGTCCGAGCGGCCAGGCAATTCTGCAGCTCGCAGACAAGGCGGGAACGCTCCGGGCCTGGCTCGTCGTGGACCGGAACGGCACGCCAGTCCTTGCCTTCTTCGACAAGGACAGGAAGAGCCGCATCGTGCTCGCCGTGGAAGTGGACCGGGACGATGCGCCAACCCTCACCTTCTCCGAAAAGGACGGGATGCGCGCCGCGCTGGGCGTGCGGAAAGGCATGCCAGGCCTCCTCTTCTCCGACAAGGACGAGAGGATCATCTGGAAGGCGCCGTAGTCTGTCTCCTCACCCCACGTACAGGTTTACCGGATGCCCTCCCACCCGGAAGGCAGCCTCCTGCGGGTTCCGGAAACTCTGACCGCCTCCCTTCCGGAAATTCTGGCCGGTTGACGGGGGTTCCGCGGTCACGCTCTTCCCGGGCGACCTCAGGGACACGCCCGGAAAGGGGAAAGGGTGATCGCAGCCATGAGCCGGCATGAGATCCAGATCTTGCGAGCGGCGGGGATGGCGCAGGCAGCAGTAACAGCAAAGACCGGGACCTCGGTGCGCCGTGTGCGGCGAGTCGAGGACGAGGCGCCGGTCACGACGGCGGAGACTGGAGCGCTGATCGAAGCGCGGCAGGTGGGCCGCCCAGCAGTCGCGGCGCCGTGGGCGGCTGTCATCGCCGGGTGGCTGGAGCAGGACCGCAATCTGCCGAGCGGCGAGATCGTGCGCCGGCTCCGGGAGGAGCAGCAGTACGCCGGCGGCAAGAGCGCAGTCTACGAGTTGGTGCGGCGGCTGCGGCCCACGCCCCTCGTGCCGATGGTCCGCTTCGAGGGCGCCCCGGCCGAGTTCAGTCAGCATGATTTCGGCCACGTCGATGTCCGGTATACATCGGGCCCGGTCGAACGGGCCCACTTCTTCGCCAGTCGCCTGAAGTGGAGCCGCTTCGCCGACGTCGTCCTGGTCCCGAACGAGCAGGAGGAGGTGGTCGTCCGATCGCTGCTCGCCGCGTTCGAGGCCTTCGGCGGCGTCCCGCTCGTCACGGTCTGGGATAACCCCAAGACCGTCGTGCTGAGCCGCAAGGACGAGCTCATTGTCTGGAACCCGGTCTTCGGCCAGGTGGCCCTGGACTACCGGTTCGCACCGGAACTGTGCTGGCCGCGGGCGGGCAATCAGAAGGGCACCGTCGAGAACCTGGTCGGCTGGGTCAAGGGCAGCTTCTTTAAGTGCCGGCGCTTCCACGACCGTGCCGATCTCGAGGCGCAGCTCGCGGAGTGGCTGCGGGCGGTGAACACCGAGCGTGCCTCGCGGGCGACGGGCGTGATCCCTGTCGTCCGGCTTGAGCAGGACGAGCGCCCGCGGCTGCGGCCGCTGCCGCTCGCTGCCGCCGACTACGCGCTGAAGATCCCCGTCGTCATCACGGCCCGGGCGCGCGTGGCCTACGAGGGCCGCGAGTACTCGATGCCCCCGGACACCATTGGCCAAGCGGCTACGCTGCATCTCTACCGCGACCGGATCGCGATCGTCACCAAGGCCGGGCTCGCCGTCCACCATCCGCGCCTGCAGGCGCCGCGCGCGTCGAGCACCCTGCCCGAACACCGGGCGGCGATGCTCGGGGCGGTGCGCGGTGGCCGCGCCAAGCTCTACTACCAGCGGCAGAGTCTGTGGGAACTGGGCCCGGCCGCTGCGCAATGGCTCACGGAGTTGGTGCATCGGCGGCCGAACGGCTGGCGCCCCGACGTCGAGGAATGCTTCGCGCTGTTGCAGGACTACGGGCCGCAGCCCGTGCTCGACGCCGTGACTTGGGGCGTGCGGCATCACGCGATCGGCGCCGAGTACGTCCACACCCAGCTGGCGCGGCGCTCGGCCGTCCCGAAGGCGGCGCGATGACGACGATGGCGCCCGTCATCGACCTCGACGGCCTGCTTCGCCGCCTGCACCTGCCGACCGTGCGGCGGCTCTACCCCGACCTCGCGCAGCGGGCCGAGGGCGAGGGCCTTGGCTACCGCGACTTCCTGGCCCTGCTCATCGCCGAGGAGGTCGCCCACCGCACCCAGACGCGCATCCAGCGCTGCGTGCGCCGCGCCCGCTTCCCCTTCCTCAAGACGATTGACGAGTATGACTTCGCCCTCCAGAGCGCCGTCCGTCTGTCGCTCCTCGGCAGCTTCTTGGGACCCGAATTCGTCACCCACGGCGCCGGGCTCGTCCTCAGCGGCCCCACCGGCACCGGCAAGACCCACCTGGCCGTCGCCATCGCCTACCGCGCCATCCAGAACGGCTTCGAGGCGCGCTTCACGACGGCCACGGCGCTCATCGACGACCTGTCGCGGGCGACGCGGGCCGGCAAGCTGCGGCACGTGCTGCCCGGCTACACCCACCCGCACGTGCTGGTGATCGACGAGGTCGGCTACCTCAGTTACGGCTCCGACGCCGCCAACGTCCTCTTCCAAGTCGTCAACGACCGCCATCTGCATCGGCGGCCGATGGTCTTCACCACCAACAAGCCGCTGGCGGCGTGGGGCCGCGTGCTCCACGATCCAGACCTCGCCGAGGCCATCCTCGACCGGGTCCTGGAGCGCGGCCGACACCTCGAACTTCGAGGGCCGTCCTACCGCACGCGGCACTTGAAGCTTGACCTCACACCACCCGCGGAGTCAGCATCCTCGGCAGCGGCCAGAATTTCCGGAAATCACCGGCCAGGTTTCCCGGAACCCACACCTCCAGGTCGTCGGAGTCGAACTGGTAGTAGGGGCCGGGAATCTTGGGTCTTCGCAGTGCCTTGGCCCAGGGTCGGGTGAGGTACGGGAAACTCAGCCCCCGCGCGAGAAGGGCAGCATCTTGAATGGCCGCCTTGACATCGACGAACAGCATATCGGGTCGGACTAACAGATAAACGTTGCCCAGGCTGTCCCGGCTATACCCAAGATGCCCGGATCGATCGCGATCTTGCGTAACGATGCGGAGATAAAGGCCGGGCTGGGCACCGGAGTGTTGAATCACGAACTGTTTACCGTCCGTCAAGTCGACCATGATCTGCTGATACTGATGTGCGTGTCCATGCCTGACGAGATCAAAAATCGCCCACAGCAGTTGAGCCTGCGGCCTCGGTCCAGATCGCGACGGAAGCTCGAACTCCTCGAAGTCGGCACAGATGTTTGGAAGTTCAGTAAAGTACCTTGCCTCGATGCGCAGCATGGCGTCAGAGAACGCCCGGAGCGCGGCACCTGTGGTGTCCACAGAGCACAGGCGAGCGGCCCATTCGAGAAGCGTCACCGCTTGACGGGCGAACATGAAGTTGCCCCGGCCACGTGCCGACTGGTTGGCCGCTAACGAGTCCCATGCGCTCTCGAAGTCATTGACGATGAACTCGTAGATCGTCTGGGGCGGGACGTTTTCGGCCACTGACCCTACCTCCCCCGTCAAAGGCTACCGCCCTTCGAATTCGGAAGATACCACCCCAATCGAGTCCGGCCAGGTGACTCGCGGTCATCCCGTCGAGCCAGACCCGGCGACCCGCCCGCTGGCGGGGTCCCTGGGAGTACACCAAAGGGCTGGTCAGGTCCCTCGTCCGTAGACCGAGACGTACGTCGCGCTCGTGGCGGTGAACAGCTCCCGGCTCCACCCAGCCCACCGCTCACGGAGCCGAAGCCCAGCCAGCCGGGCCATCAAATCCAACTCTGACGGCCAGGCATAGCGAATCCAGACGGGATAGAGGCGGATGCCCTGGTCCGAGATCACCACACGCTGCGACCGGACCCGCTGTGTGAGCGGGTCATGCACGCTCGTCTCCAGGTGCACGCGGTCTGCCCCCACCTCTATCGCACCCACCCGCTGGCCCTGATTCCACCGCGTGGGGTCCGGCACGAACGCCTCGATCACGAACACGCCGTCGTCGGTGAGGTGCTCCGCGACGCCCTTGAAGCAGCGGACCTGGTCGTCCTGGGAGAGCAGGGCGAAGAAGGTGTTGAACACCACGAAGACCAGCAAGAATCGTCCCTCGATGCCCATATCCACGAAGTTCCCGATGACCACGGGGATGCGATCGCCCCCGGGCTTGGCGCGGAGCTTCGCCACCATGGCAGGCGAGGCGTCAATGCCGTGAAACAGCCCGCGCTCGGCCAGCGGCAAAGCGACGCGACCCGTTCCGATCCCGAGTTCCAGTACGGGGCCGGGTCCGGCACGCGTAGCTAGGAACTCGACGGTCGCCTCGACGTTCTTGGGGACACGGGGCCACTGATCGTAGACATCGGCGATGCGCTCCCCGTAGGCTGAGGCGTCGTACTCTGCCATGCGCGGTAGGACACCAGAAGCCGAGCGGGAAGTCAACGGGAGCGAGTATCAGCTCCGGCGCTCGGGCACTGGGCGCCAGACGACGGGGTCAGGAGGCCCGCCCGCTGGCGGGGTCCTCTTCCTACAGTGCCCTCCACGAGCCTCAGGGAGCCCCGGCCCCCCTCCAGCCGATTACCGACGATAGCAGGGCCGTCAACCGCGCGCCGGTGCGGTGACCTTCGGTGATGATCGGCCGGCGCGTTCGGCCGCTGCGCTACGGAGTCGGTAGGGCGCCAACTTAAGGGCACGGCTGGTGGGAACAGTATTCGCTATCTGTGCCTCCCCGATACCGTTGACCCTCGGCGGTAACGCCCGGTGGGGCAAGGAGCTTATCGCCGCTGGGCCACGCCAAGCTGACGACAACCCTGGCCCACTATGCCCACTGGTTGCTGCGGGGGGACAAGCAGTACGTGGATGGGCTCGACGGGGAGCGGGCCGGGGCCCGTGGTAGCCAAACGGTAGCCATTTCCACGAGTCACGAAATGGGACGCGGCGTAAGTGCCGGTGGGAAATGGAGCCGGCGGTCGGAGTCGAACCGACGACCTGTCGATTACGAATCGACTGCTCTGGCCAACTGAGCTACGCCGGCCCCGAGTGGGCACAATACCATAAATGATGGGCAATCGTTCGCCGTTCCGGGCGGTTCCGGGCCACGCGCCCGGAGCTGCCGGTCGTGGTCTGGTGAGTGCCCCGAACTGCCCCGGGATGCCAGCTTGTGCCGGGCGATGTAGCAGAGTCGTGGCAAAGTCGCGACGGTGCCGCCGAGACCGGGGAAGCGAACGCCGATGGACGGGGGCTGTGAGAGATTCCTCACAATGGGGCGCGGTCAGGCGGCTGATCGAGGCGGCTCGGCCGGTCCGCGGCCGGTGGTAGACCCGGGAAACGCGATGAAACCGGGAGCGGGCGGCTCTCCAGCGGATGGCGGCCCTCGCGCGCCATCAGTACGGCCTCGTGGTCCCGTTCGTGGTCGAGCTGCTCTAAGACGGCCCGGAGCTCGGGGATCAAGGGGAATTGCCGGCCGTCGCGATTCTTCGATCGTCGACGAGGGGATGCTCTAGGAGGCCGGGACGAAACTCGAGGCGCTCGGGGACCATGGCAAAGTAGAGGCCTCGCCCCAAAGCCCCCTGGTGCCCCTGCCGCCGGCTGATCTATCCTGGCCGGTAGGTGGGAGCCACTTACCCCGCAGGGACCCGGGAAAGCACGTTTCAATTTCCTACGTCCTCAGAAGGGGCCGGAGATGGGGCTTGACAGCCAGGCTACGGCTGAGCTATTAGCGGGCATCCGAATCGCGAATCCGAACTTCACATTGTGAAATGACCGGTGACTGTGTGTCTGAGTGGGAACACGGCGAGAAGCCGCTCGATGAGGAGGCCACGAAGCTACTGCGGGAGACCGTGGGCGAGAGGACGGCCGCGGGGTTCGAGTCCGGAGGGAGAGAGAGGATGTTGCCAAGCGCGAGGTCAGACCGAAGAGGAGTCGTCGCCCAATGACAGGCGGGTCCCTGGGTGATCGAAACCAAAACGGCTTACCGCGCTCGGACGCCTCACCCGTCAAGACGGTCGACAAGGCCCTGCGAGTGCTGCTCTATCTTGGCGCCGCGGGAAAGGACCTTGGGCCCCAGGAGGTGGCACGCGGCACCGGCTTGCACGCGAGCACGGCGTACCGCCTCCTCGTTGCGCTGGCCCGTCACCAGTTTGTTCAGCTGGGCGCCACCCCTGGTCGTTAACGACTCGGGCTGCGCCTGGCCGAGCTTGGCCACGCTGCAATCGCATTGCTCGAGCTGCCTTCGAAGGCGAGGCCCGTTTTGGAGCAGGTCGGGGCCGAAACGAGGGAGACGGTACACCTCATGGTGCTCGACGGTGATACCGGTATCTACGTCGATCGTGTCGAGAGCTCACAGCGGATTCGAGTAGCGTCGAGCCTCGGTGAACGTGAGTCGCTCCACGGCAGTGCCGTCGGGAAGGCCATACTGGCCTACCTGCCCGCGGAGGCATTTGCCCGGATCACCGCTCGAGGATTCGAGCGTCGCACGCCACGCACCATCGTCGATCCAGAGGCGCTGAAGGCGCACCTGCGCGGGGTGGTGGTTCGCGGCTTCGCGATCGATAACGAGGAGGTCGAGCCGGGTGTCCGCTGCGTTGGCGCGCCCATCCTCGATCACCGAGGTCAGGCGATCGCGTCGATCTCTGTGGCCGGGCCCGCGCATCGCCTGCCCATCGCCCGGCTCATAGAGTGGGGGCCGAGAGTCCGTCAGGCAGCGCTCTCGATCTCAGCTGCCTTGGGCTTCGGCACCCTCGGGGCGAAGGCCAGGCTACAGGCGGCCTACAGGGAGACCGGACGACGCCCGGGGAGCTGACAACCAGACGAGACGCGCGGACGCTGCGAGATAGCTCGTCGAGTCCTCGAACAGGGCCCGTGCTCGACTGCCCATCGCGGACGAGCAGTCGGTATCTGGACAAACTGAACAACGCGAACGTCGAGGAGGGTCACCATGAAGGCTAGCAGACTCTGGTCGTACACCCTAACAGCGCTGACCACCCTGGGGCTCGCGGCGCTTCCTGCTCCGGTCTCTGCCGAAGTCAATTGGCGCGCTTACGCAGGACAAACGATCTTCGGTATCATCTTCGCGGATCCGGATGCAGAGGCCTACATCAGGCCGGAAACCAAACGGTTCACGGAAAAGACCGGCATCAACGTGCGTATGGAGGTGTTGGACGCCTCGAAGGCCAGGACCAAAGTCGACATCCTCCTGTCGGGCAAGGATTCCTCTCTGGACTTCCACATGGAGCAAATGGACCAAAAAGGTGCGAAGCTCACCGCCGCGGGTCAATTGGAGAGCTTAGAGCCATATCTCAACGATCCCTCGCTGACGCCGGCAGACTATAACTATCCCGGAGACTGGGCGGGCGGCTGTCTGAATGCTGAGCGGGTGGTGGCCGGCCAGCCCTTGAACAACATCGTCTACTCGGCCCAGGCCCAACTCCTCTTCATCCGGAAGGACCTGTTCAAGAAGTACAACGTAAAGGTCCCTGCCACCATGGAGGAGTTGGAGGCAGCGGCGAAGGCGCTCACCATCGACGAAGATGGTGACGGCACCCCGGACATCTATGGCTTCCTCGCCATACCTACCGGAGGCCCGGCCACGGCCCCCTTCGGCACCTACCTGTGGAACTTCGGCGGTTCGTGGTTCAAGCGCGACGCCAGCGGCAAAAAAGTCTCCAACGTCAACTCGAAAGAATCCGTGGACGCCTTCGAGTTTTACGGGCGGTTGGTTCGGAAATACGGCCCCAAGGCGGCCCTGACGAATGGGGAACTCGAGAACAACTCCCTGTTCGCCGCCGGCAAGGTGGCCATGTTGTCCAGCCTCAACTATGCGGCAGGCCTCTTCGAGGACCCCGCGAGGTCCCGGATCGTCGGCAAGAGTGAGGTCATCATGGTGCCTCGAGGACCAGCGGGGAGCTTCCCGAATCTGCCCGCCAAGTCGCTCTTCTTGTCGCCGTATTCCAAGAAGAAGAACGTGGCGTGGCTGTACATCATGTACCTGACCCAAAAGGAGACGCTGCAGAGGGGGCAGAACCAGGGCGTACCAACCTGCCGCAAGTCGGTGTGGACCGACCCTTCGTTCAAGCCGATCACCGAAACGTGGAAGGTGTCCGCGCAGCTCGCGCTGAGGTACGGGGTCCCCCTCGCCAAGCCCATATCCATCGCCGTCAGCGAGATGCGAGCGGCCGCTGGCGCGGTTGCCGATGTCGCAGTACGCAACGGAGACCGGGCGGCCATTCAGGCCGAGGCGGACAAGCAGGCGGCAATCATGACCAAGCTGGTCGAGGAAACAGAAAAGGGGCTGAACTTCAGGGACGTCTTCCGGGAAGGGGCGGAGAGGATGCCCGAGTCGGCTCAATTGGAGCCGATCCGGGCCATCCGGCCATGATCTGACCTGGCCGCGAGGAGCAACCCGCTTTCTCACTGCCTCCGGCCGGTGGCAGCCACCGGCCGGAGGCCCTCCGCGTGGACCCTGACTCTGCTGTGGCGGGACTGGACCACATGGCGACCGGGTCGCGGATTTTTACCGATATCGATTATGAGAAGAGCGGAATGCAGGTTGGCTGGCTGAACCTGCCTCATTCGGTGACGCGGGCCGCGTATCGGAACATCATGATTCCGATCGCGGTCGTGAAGAATGGCGCCGGCCCCACCGCGCTCCTGATGGCCGGCAACCACGGTGACGAGTATGAAGGGCAGGTCGCGCTGACGAAATTCATTCGACAGGTGGAAGCATCCGATCTCAACGGTCGCATCATCCTGCTACCGGCCGCCAACTTGGCGGCCGCTCTCAATGGTACGCGCGTGTCGCCAATCGATCAGGGCAACCTGAACCGGGTGTTCCCCGGCGATCCCAATGGAACTCCCACGGAGCAAATCGCCTACTATATCGACTCGGTGCTGTTTCCGATGACCGACGTGTTGGCGGATTTTCATTCGGGCGGCGCCTCACAGGACTTCCTTCCCAGTGCGGGGGTCAACACCATCTCGACTGCCACAGCCGAGGTCATCGAGCGGTCGGTCGCGACCATGAAAGCCCTCGGCGCGCCCATCTCCCTGAACCTCGGCCAAGGCCAGGACACTCGCATCATCGCGCACGCGGCGATGCGACGCGGGGTGGCTGCCGTGAGCGGGGAGTTCGGGGGAGGAGGCAGCGTATCGGTCGACGGCGTCCGACTCGTTGAGCAGTGTATCAAGAATCTGCTCGGCTACTGCGGAATCGTGGGCGAGCCGGCGAGGGAGAATCCTCCAACCCGGTTGATGATCGTTCCCGGCCCCGAGTACTTCGTCTTCGCGCAGGAGTCGGGACTGTTCGAACCCTTTGCGGAGCTCGGCGAAACCGTGGAAGCAGGGCAACCCTGCGGGCAGGTACTCTTCGTGGACAACCCAGCGCGGGAGCCGGTGAAGGCGGTGTTTCAGCGGGGTGGCCTGGTGGTCTGCAAGCGACATTGTGGAAGGGTGGAGCGGGGCGATTGCGTGGCGCACCTGGCGATCGATTGGGAAGGTTGATTCCACCTGGCCCCGGCCCGTGCAGCGGGCCGCAGCTGGGCCCCATCCGCATTGTGGCGTCGGCGTGCCCGCGGGAAGGAGATCATGGCCCACGAGCACCACACCGACCCGCGGAACACCGTGGCGACGAGGAATAACGCCGTTCCGAGCCCCTCGCACGTCCACGTGCCCGCGGTTCGCGGCGGCGGGTTCGTCACCTGGATCGATCGCCACCTGCCGGTTGTCTTCAACGTCCCCACGGTAGCCCTCCTGTCGGGTCTCGTGGGGCTTCCGGTGATCCTGGTGCTCTGGACCAGCCTCACCGACTGGCGTCTGATCTCGGCTGAGGCTAGTCGGTACGTGGGGCTGAGGAATTACACCAACGTCTGGACCGACGAGCGGTGGGTGAATGCGATCTGGCATACGTTTTATTTCGCCATCGCGTCCGTGGCCCTCCAGCTCGTCCTGGGCTTTGCCGCGGCGTTCCTCCTGAACCGGCAGGTGGCCGGCAAGACCGTCTACCGCTCGGTGTTCATGCTGCCCATGATCGCTATGCCGACGGCGATCAGCCTGGTGTGGATCATCTTCTTCGACAACACGTACGGACTGTTCAACTACTGGTTGAAGCAAATGGGCCTCGGGCCGATCGGATGGACGAGCAACCCGCGCTGGGTCATTCCCTCCTTGGTGCTCGTCTCGGTCTGGCAACATACGCCCTTCATGGCCCTGCTGATTCTTGCGGGGCTGCAATCGTTACCCGCCGATCCGTTCGAGGCCGCGCGCATCGACGGAGCCTCGAAGTGGCAGACCTTCGTGAACATCACTCTCCCGTTGTTGAGAGGGCACATCGCTGTGGCGCTCATTCTCCGCTCCATCTTTGCGCTGAAAGAGTTCGACATCATCGCCGTGATCACGTATGGAGGGCCAAACTGGGGCAGTGAAACGATGAACATGAACATCTATTTCAGTGCCTTCGAATACGGGTATATGGGAATGGCGTCCGCGAAAGGTGTACTGTTTTTCTGTTTCATCCTGGCGATGCAGCTGGTCCTCATCAGGCTGAGGAGGCGAGAGTGGTCCTACTGACGCGGATGCTCGGGAGACGTCGTGCAGAGATCCTGAACATCCTGGTTGGCCATCTGTTGCTCATTGGGCTGGTAGCACCTTTCTTCTTCGTGTTCTTTTTCATGGTGTGGAATTCCTTCAAGCCGGACTACCTGTTCTTCGAGCCGGGCACGTGGGTGTTCAAGCCGATCTGGCTGAATTATGCCGACGTGTTCAACCAGACGGAAATCTTGTTCAATATCCGAAACAGCATCGTCATTTCAAGCTTGGCGACGGCAATCGGAGTGATCTGTGGCCTATTGACGGCGTATGCGGTGACGCGCTACAACCTGCACCGGTTGGCCGGCGCGATCCTGGTAACCCGGATGATTCCGTATATCACGGCCTTGGTGCCATTCTGGATGATCTTCCGCTGGCTCGGGTTGATCAACACCCACGTGGGTCTGGTGCTGTCGCATCTCGTGATCACCATTCCCTTCGGGGTGTGGATCCTGATGGGCTATATCGAGGATGTTCCGCGGGAATTGGAGGAGGCGGCATGGATCGACGGGGCGAGCCGGGCGGAAGCCTTTGTTCGAGTGGTGGTACCGTTGTGCGGTCCGGGGATCGTGGCGGCGGCGATCCTGTGCTTCATCTTTTCGTGGAACAACTTCGATTTAGCCTTGGTGCTGGGCGGCATCGAGACTAACACGGCCCCGGTGGCGGTGTTCAAGTTCGCGAACCCGGAGACGGGCGGTCGGGGTCAGATGATGGCAGCCGCGACGTTGGTCACGATTCCGGTCTTCTTTATTGTGATGTTCATCCAGAAAAAGATGGCCGCCGGATTGACCATTGGAGGCATCGGCAAATAGCTGCTACGTTCCACGGTGGACCGGACGGGCTTGGTGGCAGTGCCGGCCACGATCAGCGCGACTTTCCCGCTAGTGAGAGCGAAACGGCGCCATTCCGTCCCTGAGAAGAACCGGCCATGGCATTCCGAGAAGCGGAGATCGAGGAGGGACGGGCGTGCCAGGACTGCTGGTTGCTCCAGACGCCGATGAGGGGAACATGCAATGGCGGACGACAGGAATGCCCACGGACTGTTTGCCCTCGATGTGTTGACGTTGGCGGCCGCCGCGAGAGGTGACCACGGGCAGGCGCGCGTTGAGCCGAGCTCGCCGGTGGTCGCCGGTGCGTACGGCACCTGGCGATTGGTCTATACGGTGGGGTTCCGGGGACTGGCTACCGGGGGGGAGGTGAGGATCCGCACCGACTCTGACACCGATTGGGGGTGGCCTCAGGTGAATGACCCTTCGGGTCCGGACTACGCTACGGTCGAGGCGCCGGACGACGCGGCAGTCGCGCTGCGCGTGATCGATCCGACCTCGGTGCTGCTGATCGTCACCGGAAGAGCTTTGACTTCCGGCGAGGAGATCTCGGTCACCCTCGGGGATCGGCGTGGTGGCGGGCCGGGTTCACGGGCACAGACGTTTGCCGAGCAGCGCCGGTACTTCTGGATCGAGGTCGACTCGAAGGGGGCCGGGGAGTTCATTCCCGTCCCGCATCCTCCCGAGCTGAGGATCATCGGAGGACCAGCCGTCCGTCTCGTCGTGCTGGTACCGTCTGACGTCGTCGTCCGCGAGACGTTTCGACTCTTGATCAAGGCAGAGGACGAATGGGGCAACGCGGCGACGGCCTATCGCGGTGAGGTGTGGCTCGACGGAGGAACGATCAGCGTGCCGGAGAACCCGGTCAGATTCGCCGAGGAGCACGGGGGCGTACGGGCGATCGAAGGGTGCCGGGTGAGTGAGCCGGGCATTCATCGGTTGAGTGCGAGGGATGTGGAGCGCGGCGTGCGCGGACGCAGTAACCCGCTGATCGCCACCGCAGAGGCGCCTCCCCACCGGTTGTACTGGGGCGATCCACACGGCGGTCAACTCGTCGACCCCCGGAAGATCACGGAGTTTTTCGAGTATGCCCGTGATGTGTCCGGCATCGATTTTGTCGGCTTTCAGCGAAACGACTTCATGGCGACCAACCAGGCCTATGCGATTCAACAGGAGGAGGAGCGCAGGTACTACGCCCCTGGGCGGTTCGTGCCGCTGCCGGGATTCGAATGGTCTGGCGCCGTGGAGACCGGTGGCCACCACAACGTCTATTTTCGTCGATTCGACCAGGCTATCCGGCGCTCGAGCCACGACGGTCTGGCCGACAAGTCGGACGAGGATTCGGATCTCCTGCACGTGCTGGACTTATATCGCGCGTATCGTCACGCTGACGTCGTCATAACGCCTCACGTCGGCGGGGCGCATGCGGACCTGACCTATCACGAACCTGCACTCGAGCCGGCGGTCGAAGTGGCTTCCACGCACGGCACGTTCGAGTGGTTCCTTCGAGAAGCGCTCGAGCGGCGCTACAAGGTCGGGTTCGTGGGCGGGAGTGACTGCTACACGGGACGCCCGGGTGATGACCACCCAGGGTACCAGCTGCGCCGATATGCCCAGGCCGGCTTGACGGCAGTGTATGCTCGCGAGCTGACGCTTCCGGCGATCCTCCAGGGAATTAGATCGCGGCGCTGCTACGCCACGAGTGGTGCCCGAATCATCGCTGCGATCAGCGCCGACAGTCACGAAATGGGCTCGGAGTACTCTACGTCCGCACCCCCGGAGATTGCGGTCTCCGTGATCGGGACTGGACCGTTGGAAGAAGTCGAGGTCTACCGTGGGCTCGACCGCATCCACGACCACAAACCGACGCAGGGCTTCGTGCCCAAGCGGGTCCGAATCCTGTGGGAGGGGGCCAGTCGGAAGACGAGCTATTCGGGAATCGTCTGGGAGGGGCAGGTACGCAGCACCGGCATCATCGGCTCCATCGAGAAGATCCGCTTCGACAGTCCGAGGTCTAGAGTCTGGGGGCTGGGTCAGAACGAGCTCCGGTGGGTCGCTTGGACGTGCGGGTACAGGAGTGGTCTCGCGTTCGACGTGGATGGTGCGGCGGAATGCGAGATCGAGTTGGTGTTGTCGAGCTCGGCGATCACGGGCGCGTTGTACGGAGGACACGGGGAGGCGGCGCCGCTCCGGATGTCGTTCGCCCCGGTCGATCGCGTGAGCTGCGCCATGCGGGTGGCAGATCTGGCGGAGGGGCCGCGCGTCATAGACTTGGGCCTCTTGGACCGGCGGGTGAGCATAGGCCTGGCGCCCGCGGCGGGGCCCGAGCAGGTTGAGTTCACGTTGCGCGATCCATCGATTGTGCCTGGTGTCAATCCATATTGGGTTCGGGTCGTCCAGTCGAACATGGAGATGGCGTGGACGAGCCCCGTGTTTGTCGACTATGCTCCAGAGCCACGGTCGGTTCGGGCCGGAGGATGAGGCGTGGGCCGCGAGGGCTCACCAGTGCGGGCTCGCTCGGGCGTCCTGAACCGGCACCCGCGTCGGGGCTGTCGGACCATCGTTGATCATGAATGGGACGGGATCAGATGGACACCAAGGATATCTATGAGCGGCTGAAGGTGCGCAAGCGGATCAACGCGGCCGGGCTGTTGACCCGTCTGGGCGGCAGTCTCATGCCGGCGGAGGTCGTGGAGGCGATGGCTGAGGCGGCCTCGAGCTCCGTGGACATCACGGAGCTTCAGGTCCAGGCAAGCTCGGTTATTGCCGAATGTACCGGAGCCGAGGCGGGACTGGTCACGTCAGGAGCGGCCGCGGCGCTGACCCTTGCGACGGCGGCGTGTCTCACGGGGTTGGACGTAACGCGTATGGATCGCTTGCCCGACACCGGGGACATGCCGAACGAGGTGGTGATGTGCCGGACGCACCGGACGGGCTACGATCATGCGATCCGGGCGGCCGGTGCGTGGATCCGTGACGTCGGGTTCAACGACCGCGCCATGAGGGCCGGGGTTCGAGGGGTGGAGCCCTGGGAAATCGAGGCTGCGATCACACCGAAAACGGTGGCCATTGCGTACACAGCGACGCCGGCAAACGAGCCGCCGCTCGAGGAAGTAACGGCAGTGGCACAGCGCTGCCGGGTGCCGGTCATCGTGGATGCGGCGGCCCAGTTGCCGCCGCGGGAGAACCTGCGGCGTTTCATCGCCGAAGGGGCAAGCCTGGTTGCGTTCAGTGGCGGCAAGGCAATCCGCGGGCCTCAGAGTTCGGGCATCTTGTGCGGACGTCGCGACCTCATTGCTGCGGCCCTGCTGCAACAGCTCGATATGGACGTGGCGCCTGGCTGGAGCCCGCCCGAGAGCCTCATTCCCAGAGGAGTGCTTCGGGGAATCCCGCACCACGGAATCGGCCGTGGGTTCAAGGTGGGTAAGGAAGAGATTGTCGGTCTCATCGTGGCACTCGAACGGTTCGTCCGCCTGGACGTCAGGTCCGAGATGGCAAGGCTAGAATCCCTGCTGGCGACGATCGCGCGACGGCTCGAGGGGGTGCCGGGGGTTCGCACCCGACTGCGGTCAGCGGAGGAAACACGGCGGGTGCCCCTGCTTGAGATCGTTCTAGACGAAGCTGCACTGGGTCGTGCCGCGGCGTCGGTCAGCGAGGAACTGAAGCTCGGGGAACCACCGGTTCATGTGAGCGAGTACCACGTTTCCGAGGGAGTGTTGACGATCGATCCGATGGGCCTTCGCAGTGGAGACGACATCGTCGTCGCGACTCGGCTCAGGGCAGTGCTTGCGCAACAGAGCCCGGGGAGTCGGGGGTGGACTTCGTAAGCTCGAAGGGTTCGTTGACCGCGTCGAAGCGAGCGGGCGCGGGCTCGAAGGCGCTCGACCTCTGCCGGCGGGACGGCTTCAGCGAGCAGACGCTCTGCGGCCGGAAGGCCCGCAACGGGGCCCTGGAGGCCAGCGAACTGCAGCGGCTCCGCCAGCCCGAGGATGAGAACCGCGGGCTCAAGCGCACGGTGGCGGACCTGACTCTACGGGCGAGACCCGCTCGCGGCTCGCGAGGCCCGCGGAATCCTTCTAGCCCCCGGCGATGGGCCTCAGAGAACGCGGAAGCCGATCACGGCCTCGCGCCGACGATCATTGCGGCTCCAGCCGTCCCTGAACGACCCGCCTAATCTCGTCGAGGTCGAAGGGTTTGTTCAGCCTGCGTGCGCGGGTCGCTTCGAGGAACTCGCGTGTCGCCGAGCTCAGGTCGTCCCCGGTCACGAAGACGAACCGCCGGCAGACCTCCGGCCTGCGGCGCTCGAGTTCCCGGTAGAGCGCGGGCCCGTCGAGCCCGGGCATCCGGACGTCGCTCACGACCAGGTCGTAGGTGCGCGCCGAGAGCTTCTCAAGGGCGATCACCCCGTTGTCAGCCGTCTCGACCTGATGCCCTTCTGCAGAGAGCAGATCGGCGAGCACGCTCGCGACTTCGGGCTCGTCGTCGACCACGAGGATCAGCTTCCCCGGCACGGGCGCGGGCGCCTCCGGCGCTGGCGCCTCGCCGCCTGTCACGCGCGCCGGCGTGACAGGCAGCTCGACCCGGAAGAGGGCTCCCCGCCCCGGCTCGCTTTCGACGTCGAGGGTGCCGCCGTGGCCCTCGACGATTCCGCGGCAGAGCGAGAGGCCCAGTCCGGTCCCTTGCCCCGGCGGCTTGGTCGTGAAGAACGGCTCGAAGATCCGAGCCTGGATCTCGCGCGGAATCCCGGGGCCCGTGTCGGCGACCTCGAGGTAAACCCGCCCACGCGTGGCGTCGAACCGCGTGGCGAGGGTAAGGCGCCGCGGCGGCGCCACCTCGCGCATGGCGTGGTGGGCGTTCGTGACGAAGTTGACCAGCACCTGGTGGAGCTGGTGCGGATCGGCCCAGACGACGGGGAGGCCGTCGGCGAGGTCGAAGGCCACCTCCACGTTGTCGACCCGGAGCGAATACACCACGAGCTCGACCGCCTCGCTGACGAGCTGGTTGATATCGACCGAGCGGCGCTCGGGCGGGCGCTGGCGCGCGAGCGCGAGGAAATTCTTCACGATGCGGGCGCAGCGCTCCGCCGCCTGGGCGATCTTCTGGGCGCCTCCCGCCAGCGGCCCGGCCGTGAGCGCCTGCTGGAGGAGGGCCGTGCGGCCGATCATGATCGACAGCGGGTTGTTCAGCTCATGGGCGACCCCGGCCAGGAGCTCGCCCATCGCGGCTACCTTCTCGGTCTGGAGAAGCCGCGCCTGCGTGTGCTGGAGCTCGTCGAGCCGGTCCTTGAGCTCCTGGTAGAGCCGCGCGTTCTCGATCGCGATGGCCGCGTGGTCGGCGAGGATCGTCAGGAGGCGCTCGTCCATCCCGCCGAACTCGCGCGGCTGGCGGTGGGCAACCGCAAGG
>CAZDYT010000019.1:12721-17974 GCA_964509395.1 uncultured bacterium | reverse complement strand
GTCGGCAGCTCGCGGAACGGGCGCGACAGCCAGCCGAAGATGCTGGGCGTCAAGCGCTTCGCCGGGCAGTGGGTCCCGGCCGGGTCCATCCTGGTGCGCCAGCGGGGCACCCGCTTCCGGCCGGGCCAGAACGTGGGGCTCGGGGGCGACTTCACGCTCTTCGCCAGGGCTGACGGCTACGTCCGCTTCGAGGAGCGGAGCGGCCGGCGGTTCGTCAGCGTCCTCGCCTCGACGTCCTAGCCTCTGCCCGCGCGGCCCCATCCTTCCGCGGCACCCCGCCTGCCATGTTCGTCGATGAGGTCGAGGTATTCGCCAAGGCGGGTGACGGAGGCCGCGGGTGCGTGAGCTTCCGTCGGGAGAAGTACGTGCCCCGCGGTGGCCCCGATGGCGGCGACGGGGGCCGTGGGGGCTCGGTCATCCTGCAGGCGGACGAGGGGCTCACCACCCTGCTCGACTTCCGCTACCGCCGCCACTACGTGGCGTCGCGGGGCGGGCACGGCAAAGGCTCGGACAAGCACGGCGCCAACGCGCCCGACCGGGTCCTGCGCGTCCCCCTGGGGACGGTCGCCCGCGAGCGGGACACGGGCTGCCTGCTCGGCGAACTCACCGTGCACGGCCAGCGGCTGACCGTGGCGGTCGGGGGGCGGGGTGGACGGGGCAACGCGGCCTTTGCCACCTCCACCCGGCGCGCGCCGCGCATCGCAGAGCCCGGGGCTCCGGGTGAAGAGCGCTGGCTCAAACTCGAGCTGAAGCTCCTCGCCGACGTCGGCGTCGTCGGCTTCCCCAACGCCGGCAAGTCCACGCTCGTCTCCCGGCTCTCGGCCGCGCGTCCCAAGATCGCCGACTACCCCTTCACCACGCTCGTGCCGACCCTGGGGCTCGTGCGGCTCGACGACGACCGGAGCTTCGTGATCGCCGACATTCCGGGGCTCATCCCGGGGGCGGCCGAGGGCAAAGGCCTGGGCCTCCGGTTCCTCCGTCACGTGGAGCGGACCCGCCTGCTCATCCATCTCGTCGACCTCGACCCGGTGACGGGGCGCGACCCCGGTGACGACTGGCACCGGATCCAGCGCGAGCTCCGCGCGTACTCGCCCGGTCTCGCGGCCCGCCCGCAGATCCTCGCCGCCAATAAGGTGGATCTGGACGGGGCCGCGCCACGGCTCCGCCGCCTGCGCGCTTTTGCCCGGGAGGAGAAGCTTCCCGTGGTCGCGCTCTCGGCGCGGACCGGCGAGGGGCTGACCGAGCTTCGCGCCGTCGTGGCCAGCCTGTTGGCCGCGCCCGAACCGGCGCCGGCCGGAGCCCTCGGATGACGCGGGGGCTTCCACCCCTCCGGCGGATCGTCGTCAAGGTGGGGAGCGGGCTGGTGGCGGAGCCCGGGCTCGGCCCGGACGCCGCGCGGATCGGCCAGCTCGCCGCGGCCTTGGCGGCGGTCGCCGCTCGCCCGCTCGAGGTGGCGCTGGTCTCGTCGGGCGCCATTGCCGCGGGCACGGCGCGATTGGGGCTCAAGGAACGGCCCCGCTCCATTCCCGAGAAGCAGGCCGCGGCCGCGGCCGGCCAGGTGGCGCTCATGTGGCACTACGAGCAGGCCTTCGCCGCTCACGGTCGGCGCGTGGCGCAAGTGCTCCTCACGCAGGAGGACATCAGCCACCGCGCCCGCTACCTCAATGCCCGGAACACCCTCCTGACGCTCCTCGGCTACGGCGTGGTCCCCGTCATCAACGAGAACGATACCGTGGCGGTGGAGGAGATCAAGGTCGGCGACAACGACAACCTGGCCGCGCTGGTCGCCTATCTGGTGGACGCGGATCTCCTGGTCCTGCTGAGCGACACCGACGGGCTCTACACCGGGGACCCGAACCGGGATCCGACGGCGCGGCGGATCGATGTGGTCGACACCATCACGCCCGAGATGGAGCGCCTCGCCGGTGCCGAGGGCCCGCTCGGAACCGGCGGCATGGTCACGAAGCTCCAGGCGGCGCAGAAGGCGATGGCTGCGGGCATCGCGATGGTCGTCGCCGACGGGCGACGCCCGGGCGTGCTGGACGCCATCCTCCGGGGAGATTCGGTCGGCACCTACTTCCAGCCCCGGGGGGACCGACTGGCC
Organism: uncultured bacterium; assembly: GCA_964509395.1. Lineage (GTDB taxonomy): Bacteria > Methylomirabilota > Methylomirabilia > Rokubacteriales > DASRDR01 > CAZDYT01. Next base: position 15,870 of record CAZDYT010000019.1, on the reverse strand, counting down.
GCGCGCAAGCGCTGGATCGCCTTCGCCATCCCACCCCAGGGAATCCTCGAGGTGGACGCCGGCGCGCGCCGCGCCCTCGTCGAGCGAGGCAAGAGCCTTCTGCCCTCGGGGGTGGTGAAGGTGGAGGGGGAGTTCGCGGCCGGCGACGCGGTAGGGCTCCGGGCTCCCGACGGCCACGAGTTCGCGCGCGGGATCGTGAACTACGACGCGCGCGAGGTGGCGCTGTTGCGAGGCGCTAAGACGAGCGACATCGAGCGCCTGCTCGGCTACCGTGTCGGGGACGAGGTGATCCACCGGGATAACCTCGTGATACTCTAGGAGGCACCCTCGGGGGGTCACCGTCATGGCGATCAGCGTCCGGGAGCTGGTGGAGGCACGGGCGCGGGCGGCGCGCGAGGCGTCGCGCGCGCTGGCGCTCGCCTCGGCTCGCGTCAAGAACGAGGCCCTCATGCAGATGGCGCGGGGCGTCGAGGAGAAGGTTCCGGCGATCCTCGAAGCCAACCGCGCCGACCTCGAGCGGGCGCGTGGCCAAGGGCACCCGCGGGCCTTCCTGGACCGGCTGACGCTCACCGACACGCGGATCGAGGAGATGGCGGCGGGCATTCGCCAGGTCGCGGCACTCGCCGACCCGGTCGGGGAGACCGTGCGGACGTGGCGGCGGCCGAACGGGATGGAGGTCGGCCGCGTGCGCGTCCCGCTCGGGGTCGTCGGGATCATCTACGAGAGCCGCCCCAACGTCACCGCCGATGCGGCCGCGCTCTGCGTGAAGTCGGGCAACGCCTGCGTGCTGCGCGGCGGGCGCGAGGCGCTCGAGTCCAATGCCGTCATCGCGGCAATCCTGGCCAAGGGGCTCGAGAAGGCCGGCCTTCCCCCGGAGGCGATCGGCTTCGTCGACATCCCCGACCGCGAGGCCGTGGAGGTGCTGCTCACCCTGGACCGGTACGTGGACCTCATCGTCCCGCGCGGGGGCGAGAGCTTCGTGCGCATGGTGGCCGAGCGGGCCACCATGCCGGTGCTGAAGCACGACAAGGGCCTCTGCCACGTCTACGTGGATGCGGACGCCGACCTGGCGATGGCGACGGAGGTCGCGCTGAACGCCAAGGTCCAGCGCCCCGGGGTCTGCAACGCCATGGAGACGCTCCTGGTCCACGAGAGCGTGGCGGCGGCGTTTCTCCCCCGGGTGGCGGAGCGATTTCGGGAGGCGGGCGTGGAGCTTCGCGGGTGCCCGCGGACCTGTGCGCTCGTGCCCTGGGCCAAGCCGGCGATGGACGAGGACTGGAGCACGGAGTACCTCGACCTGATCCTCGCCGTTCGCGTGGTGGAGCAGTTCGATGCCGCGGTGGCCCACATCCGGGCGTACGGCTCCGGGCTCGCCGAGGCGATCGTGACCCGCGACTACGGCCGCGCCCGGCGCTTCCTCAGCGAGGTGGACGCGGCCTGCGTCCTGGTCAACGCCTCCACTCGACTCTGCGACGGCTACCAGTTCGGGATGGGCGCGGAACTCGGGGTTTCGACCTCGAAGCTCCACGCCCGGGGACCCGTGGGGGTGGAGGAGCTGACCACGACGAAGTTCGTGGTGATGGGCTCCGGGCAACTCCGGGAGTAGGCCGCGTCATGCCCGTCGCCTGACCTGCATGGCCGAGATCCGGCTCGGTATCCTCGGCGGCACCTTCAACCCTATCCACCTGGGTCATCTCGTTCTGGCGGAGTCGTTCCGGGAACGCCTCGGGCTCGACCGAGTCCTGTTCGTCCCCGCCGGGGCGCCGCCCCACAAGAGCGCGCGGGAGATCGTCCCGCCGCTCCATCGCTACGCCATGACGGCGCTCGCCGTCGCCGGACATCCCGCCTTCGCCGTCTCGGACGTGGAGGTGCGGCGGCCCGGCCCGTCGTACTCCGTGCAGACGCTGGAGGCGCTCGCGGGCGCGTGGCCCGGAGCCCGCCTCTTCTTCCTCATGGGGAGTGACACGTTCCTCGACCTTCCGAGCTGGCGGACGCCCGAGCGCTTGACCACCTGGGCCACGCTCGCGGTCGGCCACCGCGCCGGGAGCGACTTCGCGCCCGATGGGCCTGCCGCGCACGCCGTGCTCGCGCGCCTGAGTCGCCGCGGGTGGCGGCGCGTGCCCCCGGCGGCGCCGGCGCCGGCCGACCTGGTCCACGCCATCGCGCCGGGCGAGGTGCTGCTGGTGGAGACCCGCTCGCTGCCTGTTTCGGCGCGCGAGATTCGGCGCCTGCTGGCGGCTGGCGGGAGCATCCGGTATCTGGTGCCGCTCGCGGTGGCCGAGTACATCGCACAGCACGGGCTGTACGCCGAGCCGCAGTAGTGCCGGACCACGGGTGCCTGGCCGGCGTCCGTCCCGTCCTCCGTTGGAGCCGACGATAGGGATGGTGCTGACCGCCGCCGCCAAAGCGCAGCTGGGCGCGCGCGCCGCTCTCGCCAAGAAGGCCGAGGGCTTGCTGGTGTTGGATCTGCAAGCGATCTCGACGATTGCCGACTACTTCGTCATCTGCTCCGGCAACTCGATGACGCAGATCCAGACCATCGCGGAGGCGATCGAGGCGAGTCTCAAGGGCGAGGGCTTCCCCGTCTACCACCGAGAAGGGCTTCCCGAGTCGGGCTGGCTCTTGCTGGACTACGGGGATGTCGTCGTGCACGTCTTCCTTCCGGAGACGCGCGACTTCTATGCGCTCGAGCACCTGTGGGGGGATGCGCCCGAGCTCCCGATCGAGGCGTAGCCCGGGGCCGGCCTCGCGGGGCGCCGGGGCCCGCCCCGTGACGCGTTTTGCGGTGGACACGCTGGGGGTCCCGTGTTAACGTGTGCCCTTAACGCGGACCGCTCGCGTTGTCCCGCAGAGGAGGCCGACGGCCCATGAAGATGAAAAAGGACCGGCTCGCCCACTTTCGGAAAACGCTTCTCGAAAAGCGGCGCCAGCTCGAGGCCGAGGTCGGTCGGAGCGCGCTCTACGGCAAGGGGCAGGAGGACGACTCGATCAAGGACCTCGGCGACCAGGCGACGACCGCTTACACGCGCGAATTCCTCTTCGAGCTCGGCAACGGGGATCGGCGTCTGCTCAAGGAAGTTCTGATCGCCCTGCAGAAGCTCGATGAGGGGGGGTTCGGGGAGTGCGAGCGCTGCGGTCAGGCCATCGCC
>CAZDYT010000019.1:0-12711 GCA_964509395.1 uncultured bacterium | reverse complement strand
TGCATCAACTGCCAGCGGCTCATCGAGGAGGAGGAGAAGGCCGCGACCGGCTAGCCCGTCGGGCCGTCCCGGCCCGCGGCCGCCCGCCCGTTCCGGGTCCTCCGCGCCGCGTCACAGCGACGCGTCCGGCCCTTCCGCCATGAGCCGTTGGCTCGAACCTCTGCTGGACCTGCTCTTTCCGGCGATCTGCCCCGTCTGTCGCGCGCGCACCGACGCTCGAGTCCACCGCCCCTTCTGCCAGACCTGCTGGGAGGCGCTTCCCCTCCTGTCCGATCCGGGGTGCCGGATCTGCGGCCGCCCGTTCGTCGGCCTCCCGGCCGGGTTCGCCTGTGAGGCCTGCCGCCGCGAGCCGCCGCCCTTCGACTGGGCGCGGGCCGTCGCGGCGTACCGGGATGGCATGCGCGAGGCCATCCACGCTCTGAAGTACCAGGGGCGGACCGCGGTGGCAGCCCCGCTCGCGGATCTGCTCGCCGATGCCGGGGCGCGTCTCTGGTCCGCCGCTCCGGTCGAGCGGGATGCCCCCCCCGGTCTCCCCTTCGAGGCGATCGTCCCAGTGCCGCTCCACCCCGCGCGGTTGGCCGAGCGCGGGTTCAATCAGGCCGAGTTGCTCGCGGCGCCCTGCGCGAGCCGGTGGCGCCGGCCGCTGCTCCGCCGCGCCCTGGTCCGCACCCGTCCCACCCGTCCGCAGACCGAGCTGGACGCCGCCGCCCGGCGCCTAAACGTGGCCGGTGCGTTCACCGTCGCGCGCCCGGGGGAGATCGCGGGCCGCCGCCTTCTTCTCGTGGACGACGTCCTCACCACCGGGGCCACGGTGTGGGCCGCCGCGCGGACGCTGCGCCAGGGCGGCGCTCTATCGGTGGGCGTGCTGGTGCTCGCTCGCGTGGCGGACCCGTGACGCTCGGACCCTCGCGACTCGGGCGGCTCGGGCCGTCGACGCTGCCCAGGAGCGGCTCCCCATGGGCTGCGCCAGGCCTGGCGCCCGCGGCGAGGCACCCTGCTATAATGCGGTGTCAGTGGCGGGGAGGAGCGCTTCGCGGACGTTCTCTCCGGCCTCCGCGTGTCGGCCGTCGCGAGGCACGAGTGGTCTTGGTCGGGGCGCGCTGGGCCTGCGCACGGTTTGTCCCGGCTGGGACCCGTCGGCGCCCCCGCGAGCGGGTAGGCCCCTCGCGGCCGTCCCGGCCCCGAGAGACCGCCACCGCACGAGGAGTAACCACGCATGACGCTGAAAGTGGGGATCAACGGCTTCGGACGGATTGGGCGGGTCTTCTTCCGTGCGGCGTGGGGGACGCCCGGGCTCGAGATCGTCGGCGTCAACGACCTCGCGACCGCCGCGACCCTCGCGCACCTTCTCAAGTACGACTCGGTCCACGGGATCTTCGCCGGCGAGGTCGTGGCCAAGGGGGACGCGTTCTTCGTCGAGGGCCGCCAGGTCCGCGCGTTTGCGCAGAAGGATCCGGCGGCGCTGCCCTGGAAGGAGCTGGGCGTGGATGTGGTCGTCGAGTCCACGGGGATCTTCCGCGACCGGGCCGGCGCGGGCAAGCACCTCCAGGCCGGGGCGAAGAAGGTCGTGATCACGGCGCCGGCCAAGGACCCGGACGTGACCGTGGTGCTCGGGGTGAACGAAGAGACCTACGACCCCACCACGCACCACGTGGTGTCCAACGCCTCCTGTACGACGAACTGCCTGGCGACCGTGACGAAGGTCTTGCTCGATCGCTTCGGCGTCCGCCGGGGGTTCATGTCCACCGTGCACAGCTACACGAACGACCAGCCGATCCACGACTTCCCGCACAAAGACCTGCGGCGGGCCCGCGCGGGCGCGGTTTCGATGATCCCGACGACGACCGGGGCGGCGACGGCCGTCGGCCTCGTCCTGCCGACGCTGAAGGGGAAGCTCGACGGGATCGCGATCCGTGTCCCGACGGCGAACGTCTCGGTCGTGGATCTCACCGCGGAGCTCGACAAGCCCGCGGCGGTCGAGGCGGTGAACGATGCCTTCCGGGCGGCGGCCGCGGGGCCGTTGAAGAACATCCTTGCGTACACGGACGAGCAGCTCGTCTCCGTGGACTTCAACGGCAACCCCCACTCCGCGATCGTCGACGGACCCTCCACGGCACTCATCGACGAGCGGCTCGTCAAGGTCCTGGCCTGGTACGACAACGAGTGGGGCTACTCCTGCCGGGTCCGGGATCTCGTCCTCTTCATGGGGAAGACGCTCTGACAGAGCGCCGACGAAGCTTCCGGCCGGGCGTCTCTGGGTGAAGCGCACTATCGAGGAGATTGACCTCGCGGGCCATCGCGTCTTCCTCCGGGTGGACTTCAACGTGCCGCTCTCCAAGGACGGCAGGGTCTCGGAGGATGCTCGGATCCGCGCGACGCTGCCCACCATCGAGCTCGCGCGAAAGGCCGGAGCGCGGGTGATCCTCGCTTCGCACCTCGGCCGCCCGAAAGGCGTGCCGGATCCCAAGTACTCGCTGCGACCGGTGGCCGAGCGCCTCGGCCAGCTCCTCGACGAGGCGGTGCCGCTTGCGGCGGACTGCGTGGGACCGGCCGTCGAGGCCAAGGCTCGGGTGCTGCGGCCGGGTGGGCTGCTGCTCCTCGAGAACCTCCGGTTCCATCCGGGTGAGGAGGCGAATGATCCGGCCTTCGCACGGGCGCTCGCGGCGCTCGGCGACGTCTACGTGAACGACGCGTTCGCGGCCGCGCATCGCGCCCACGCCTCGACCGAGGGCATTGCCCGGTATCTGCGGCCCGCCGTAGCCGGCCTGCTCATGAAGCGGGAGCTCGAGACGCTGGAGCGCGTGTGCCAGGCGCCCGCGCGGCCGCTCCTGGCGATCCTCGGTGGGGCCAAGGTCTCTGACAAGCTGGCGCTGGTCGAGTCGCTGCTGGCGCGGGTCGACCGCCTCCTGATCGGTGGCGGCATGGCCTTCACGTTCCTCAAGGCCCAGGGGCACGAGGTGGGGCGCTCGCTCCTCGAGGCCGCCTTGGTCCCCGCCGCCGCCCGGCTCCTCACGTCGGCGGCAGCTCGCGGGATGGAAGTTCGGCTGCCCGTCGACACCGTCGTGGCCGCCGCGGCCGCGGCCGCGTCGGGCGAGGTGGTGCCGGTCACGGCCATTCCGGCGGATCGGATGGGGCTCGACATCGGCCCGGCCACGGTCGCCGCCTTCAGGGCGGCCATCCTGGAGAGCCGTACCGTCGTGTGGAACGGCCCGATGGGAGTCTTCGAGCGGCCGCCGTTTGCGGCGGGGACCCTCGGCGTGGCCCGTGCCGTGGCCGAGGCGCCCGGGCTCACGGTGGTGGGGGGCGGCGACACGGTGGCCGCGCTCGAGCAGGCCGGCGTCGCGCGGCGGATCGGCTATCTGTCGACCGGCGGCGGGGCGTTCCTGGAGTACCTCGAGGGCCGCACCCTCCCCGGCGTGGCGGCCCTCGACGACCGCGAGTAGCGCGGTGCGGGTGCCGACGGTCGTCGCCAACTGGAAGATGCACGCGACGCTCCGAGAGGCCCGTGCGCTGGCCCAGGCGGTCCGGGACGGCTGCGGGGGCTTGGCGGGTGTCCGCGTCGTTCTGTGTCCGCCCTTCACGTCGCTCGCCGCCGTGGGGCAGGTGCTCGCGGCCTCCAGGATCGGGCTCGGCGCGCAGGACGCTCACTGGGAGGCCGCTGGGGCCTTCACAGGCGCCGTGTCGCCCGCGCAAGTGGCCGACGCGGGGGCTCAGGTGGTGATCGTCGGGCACTCCGAGCGCCGCCAGCACTTCGGCGAGACGGACGAGGTGGTCCAGAAGAAGGTGCGAGCCCTGCTGGCCCACGGGCTGACCCCGCTCGTGTGCGTTGGGGAAACGGCCGCGGAGCGGGCGGCCGGGACGACGGCCGCCGTCGTCGAGCGCCAGCTTCGGAGCGCGCTCGAGGGCCGCCCGCCCGAGGAGATGGGCGGGTGCTGGCTTGCCTACGAGCCGGTGTGGGCCATCGGCACCGGGCAGACCGCGACCCCCGCGCAGGCCGCCGAGGTCCACATCCACCTCCGCGGGCTCCTCCGGAAACTCGGGACGGCCGCGGTCGCGGAGGCGTGCCCGATCCTCTACGGGGGCAGTATCAAGCCCGAGAGCATGCCGGCGCTCATGGCCGAGGCCGAGGTGGACGGCGGCCTGGTGGGAGGGGCGAGCCTCAAGGCCGCGGACTTCATGGGCATCGTCCGCGCCGCCCTCGAAGCCAAAGGCCGGGCGACGGCCCGCGCCTGAGAAAGAGGTCAGGGAACGAGTGTCCACAGTCTTTGGGGAGGGGCGGGCTTCGCCCAAAGGCCCGTCGGAGGCGGCGGAGCCTCCCCCCGAATGAGGTAAGGAGTCCGACGTGTACATTTCGATCGTCATCCTGCACGTCCTGGTCTCGCTGGCCATCATCGCCATCGTGCTCCTGCAAGCGGGCAAAGGCGCGGACATCGGGTCCGCGTTCGGAGGCGGCGGCAGTCAGGCGGTCTTCGGCTCGATGGGCACGCCCACCATCCTGGGCAAGATCACGGCGACCGTCGCGATCATCTTCATGGTGACGTCCTTCTCGCTGGCGCTCTTGTCGTCGCGCCAGACCTCGGTCGTCCCCTCGACCGCGCCGGCGGCGCCCACGGCCCCGGCCGCCCCCGCCGCGCCGGCATCCCAATAGACATGGGCCGGTCCCGGGGCCCCGTCCGGAGCGCCGCCCCAGGGTCCGGCGCGAGGGCCGCGGCTCGCCCCGCCGGCTCTCCGTGAAGGGGAGATGCACTCGGCGAAGCTGATCCTCCTGGCGGCCCCGACGCTCGTCAGCCTGTTGCTGCTACAGTCCTACCTCTGGGTGCCGACCTTCGAGGACCAGGCGCGCGGCGACCCTGGCCGGCTGACGCGCTACATCAGCGTGTCCTCGGGCGATGCCTCCATCCTGAACCCCACCCTGTCGGCCGACTCGGCCTCGAGCGAGGTGAACAACCTCGTCTTTGAAGGACTGATTGACCGCAACCTCGACCTCTCCTTCCGGGGCCGCCTGGCCGAGTCGTGGCGGATCTTCGAGGAGGCGTATCTCTCGGTCGATGAGTCTCTGCGGCTCTCCGACGGCAGCCCGGTGACCGCGCGAGCCTTGCTGGAGCGGCTGACCGCGGCGAAGGCGTCCCGGGCTCCCGCCCTCCGGCTCGTCGAGCAGATCGAGGTGGTGCCGGCGGAAACGGTGAGGGAGCGGGTCGAGCCGCCCGGGGACCGGCCGCCGGGCCGACCGGCGCCCGCCGTGGAGGTGACCATCCGCCGGCCGGCCCGCATCAAGTTCACGCTGAGCGAGGTGGACCAGGACTTCTTTGCCGGCCTGGACCGGCTCCTCGGGGGCTACGTCAAGGCGCTCGAGACGCGGGATCCGGGGCGGTTCGTCACCGCCCCCGATCCGGCCACCGCCCGGGCGATCGGGGCGGAGCGGGTGCCGGCCCCCGCGCCCCACCCGGTGATCGCGGTCGGCCTCCGCCGCGGCGTGGGCGTCCACGATGGCCACGAGTTCGGCTCGGGCGACGTGCGCTTCACCTACGAGACGATCGTGGGTCCTCGGAACCTGTCCCCCCGGGTGCCGGACTTCGAGCCGGTGAAGGCGGTCGAGACGCCCGACCGCTATACGGTGCGGATCACATACCAGCGGCTCTTCCAGCCCGGGTTCGAGAGCTGGGGCATGGGCGTCCTGCCCGAGCACCTCCTCAACCAGGAGAGGCTGCGTGAGGAGGCGCTGGCCGCGGGCAGGGACCCGACGAGGTTCACCGTCCGGGACTCCGGGTTCAACCGGCGCCCGATCGGGACCGGGATGTTCCGGTTCGTCGAGTGGAAGAGCGACGTGTCCATCAGACTGGTCCGCTTTGACGACCACTGGGAAGGTCCGCCGAACTTCAAGGAGTACCTGATTCGGATCATCCCGGACTCGCTCACCACCGAGCTGGCCTTCTACGCCGGCGCCGCCGACGCCTACGGGGCGCAGCCGCACCAGGTGGCGCGGCTCCGGAACGACCCCCGCTTCCACGCCGTGTCCCGGCTCGCGCTCGGCTACACCTACATCGGCTACAACATGCGGCGGCCGATCTTCCAGGACGTGCGCGTCCGCCGGGCGCTCGGCATGGCGATCAACGTCGACGAGATCATCCGGTACGTCCTGTACGGGCAGGGGGAGCGGACGACGGGTCCCTTTCCGAGGCAGACCGACTACTACGACCCCTCGGTCGGACCGCTGCCGTACGACCCCGCCGGCGCGGCCCGCCTTCTGGCCGAAGCCGGCTGGAAGAAGAATGCCGCGGGCATCCTGGAGAAGGACGGGAGGCCGCTCGCCTTCACGATCATCACGAACTCCGGCAACGAAGAGCGGAACGCCATCATGGTGATCGCCCAGAACGCCTGGCGCCGCCTCGGCGTGAAGGTCGAGGCCCTGTCGCTCGAGTGGGCGGTGTTCATCAACCAGCGGGTCGACAAGGGCGACTTCGATGCGGTGGTGCTGGGCTGGGCCATGGGGCTCGACCCCGACATCTACCAGATCTTCCACTCGAGCCAGACCGGGCATTTCCAGCTGAACTTCGTCGGCTACCAGAATCCGAAGGCGGACGCGCTGATGGTCCGGATCCGCCAAGAGTACGATTACGCGCGCCAGGTCGCGATGGCGCGCGAGCTTCACCGGCTGATCGCCGAGGACCAGCCCTACACCTTCCTGTACGTGCGGCGGGCCCTGTCCCTGATGGACGCGAAGATCGTCCGGATGGTCCGGGATCCGGACGGCACGCCCCGCTACCTGCCCTTCGTCCCCGACAAGCTGGGCCGGCTGGGCTTCTACTTCCGCGAGTGGGTGAAGACGCCGAGGCCCGTGCTCCCCCCCTTCCGCCCGGAGCTGTCCCCCGCCTGAGCCATGCTGACCTTCCTCGTGCGCGCGCTCTGGAGGAAGCTCTGGACGCTCGTGTTCATCTCGATCGTCTCATTTGGCGTGATCCACCTGGCGCCGGGTCAGCCGAGCCAGATCGACCCCCTGAATCCGCGGTTCACGAAGGAGCAGCTCCTCCGCTATCGCGTGGCCTTCGATCTCGACAAGCCGCTCTACGTCCAGTACCGCCTCTTCTATCAGCGGCTCTTCAGCGGCGAGCTCCGCTCCTTCAAGGACAATCAGCCCGTGCTCGGGAAGATCGCCGAGCGGGCCTGGAACAGCCTCCCGCTCTTCCTCGTGGGGACGATCCTGGTCTGGTGCTACGCCTTTCCGCTGGGGATCGCCAGCGCCGTGCGCCGGGATTCGCTCTTCGATCGGGCCACCACCGTGCTCGTGTTCGCCCTGATCTCGGTCCCGGGCTTTTATCTCTCCTATCTCGGCATCATCTTCGTCGTGGAGACCTTCCAGGTGGACGTGATCGGGCTCCGAACCTTCGGCCAGCAGGCGGTGGGGCTCCTGCCGCGGGTGATGGACCGCATGTGGCACCTGGTCCTCCCCTCGGTGCTGGGGGCCACGGCCGGCGTCGCGGTGCTCTCCCTCTTCGTCCGTTCCCAGATGCTGGAGGTGATCCGCTCGGACTACGTGCGGACCGCTCGCGCCAAGGGGCTGTCCGAGGATACCGTCCTCTACCACCACGCCCTGCGGAACGGCCTCCTGCCCTTCGTGACCATGCTGGGGCTCCTCATCCCGGGGCTCATCGGGGGGAGCGTCATCTTCGAAACGATCTTCGCCTGGCCGGGGATCGGTCGGCTCGGCTACGAAGCGATCCTGGGGCGTGACTACCCGGTCGTGATCGCGCTCAACTTCATCGCGGCGGTCCTGACCCTCATCGGCACCCTCCTCTCGGACGTCCTTTACATGGTGGTCGATCCCCGCATTCGGCTCGAAGATGGCGCGGGTCGTTGACACCGCCGCGGTCCCCACGCGGGCCCCCGACAGGCGGCGGAGCCTCTCGCCGGCGCGGCTCGCCTGGCGGGTCTTCCTGAAGAACCGCTCGGCGGTGGCGGGGATGGCGATCGTCCTCGCGTTCTTCGGGGTCGCGCTCGCGGGACTCGCCCTGACCAAGGGCGAAGCGCCCCTGTTGGACCCGCGGGAGGTCCGTCTGCCGGACCGGCTCAAGCCGCCGTTCTCGACGCCGAATCGGGCGGTGGTGCCGGCGGCCAGCCTGCCGAGGTTGGGGGTGTATCTGTTCGGGACCGACGAGCTCGGCCGCGACATCTTCGCCCGGATGCTGGAGGGCGGGTTCGTGGCGCTCTCGGTGGGGTTCGTGGCGGTGGGGATCGCCGTGGGGCTCGGCCTCGTGCTGGGCGGGGTCGCAGGCTACTACGGGCGGTCGCGCGTCGGGATCGGCCGGCTCCGCCTCCTGTCCGTGGACGCGCTCATCACCGGCCTGATCGACGTGATGCTGTCCTTTCCCTCGTTCTTCCTGATTCTGACCGTCGTCGCGGTCCTCAAGCCCTCCATCTGGAACATCATGGTGGTCATCGGGCTCACGAGCTGGGAGGGCACGGCGCGGTTCGTCCGGGCGGAGATCCTCTCGCTTCGGGAGCAGGAGTTCATCCAGGCGGCTCAGGCGGTGGGGCTGCCCGGCCGCCGGGTGATCTTTCGCCATCTCCTTCCCAACGCGGTGGCGCCGGTGCTCGTCTCGGCCACCCTCGGGATCGCCGGGGCGATCCTGACCGAGTCGGGCCTGTCCTTCCTGGGCTTCGGCGTCCCGCCCCCTGACGCCACGTGGGGGAACATCCTGTCGGACGGCAAGCGCTACATCTTCGACGCCGCGTGGCTCACCGTCATCCCCGGGACCGCCATCTTCGTCGTCGTACTCGCCTTCAACCTCTTCGGCCAGGGCCTGCGCGAGGCGCTCAATCCGAAGCTGCGCGAGGGATGAACGCGGCCCCGCGCTTGACAATCGGCGCGGCCGCGCGGCATCATACGCACTGCGCCGAAGTGGCGGAACTGGCAGACGCGCACGTTTGAGGGGCGTGTGGGGTAACCCGTGGGGGTTCGAGTCCCCCCTTCGGCACCACCCCTCCGATCGGAGGGGGCTCCGCTCCCCTCCGGCGGTCCGTTTGGCAAGGGCAAACCGTTCGGCCATCCATCTTGGGCGGGACGCACTCGCGAGCCGCACCTCGCCGCCCGCCGTGTGCGTCGAGCGGCGCGACTGCCGATTCCTGACGCGACGGGGCTCCGAGTCGGAGCTCCGTTCCGGTTTCGCGGGCTGCGCGGCTGTGGCATAATGAACGAGGCCACGGCCGTTTTTGGCGGATGAGACACCCACTTCCGGTGATCCAGCCCGATTCTCAGCATGACGCCCAGGGGCGCAAGCCGCCGTGGCTCCGGGTCCGCGCCCCCGGCGGGCCGAACTACATGCGCCTCCAGGCGCTCATGCGCGCGCAGAACCTCCACACGGTCTGCGAGGAGGCGCGCTGTCCGAACATCGGCGAGTGCTGGGAGGACCGGACCGCCACCTTCATGATCCTCGGGGACGTGTGCACCCGCCGGTGCGGCTTTTGCGCCGTGTCCCACGGCCGCCCCACGTGGGAGGATTGGGGGGAGCCCGATCGCGTGGGCCGGACGGTGGCCGTGATGAGGCTCGAGCACGTGGTCGTGACGAGCGTCAACCGCGACGACCTGGCCGACGGCGGCGCGGAGATCTTCGCCCGGACCATTCGGGCGATCCGCCGCGAGGCGTCGGGCTGTCGGGTGGAGGTGCTCATCCCGGACTTCCAGGGGTCGGCGAGCGCCCTGGAAATCGTGCTCGGAGCTCGGCCCGACGTCCTGAACCACAACGTGGAGACGGTGCCGCGCCTCTACCGGCAGGTGCGGCCGGGGGCGCGGTACGAGCGGAGCCTCGAGCTCTTCGACCGCGCCCGCCGTCACCCGAGCGCCCCCGTCACGAAGTCCGGGGTCATGCTGGGGCTGGGGGAGACAGCGGAGGAGCTGCGCGCCACCATGGGGGACCTCCGGGGCGTCGGGGTCCGGCTCCTGACGCTCGGCCAGTATCTCCGCCCGTCACCCGCGCATCTCCCCGTGGTGCGCTACGTGCCGCCGGAGGAGTTCCGGGAGCTGGCCGCGATCGGCGAGACCCTCGGCTTCCGCCACGTCGAGGCGGGCCCGCTGGTGCGCTCGTCGTACCACGCGAAGAAGCAGGTCGAGATGGCGCGTTCCGCGGCGTCGTGGTCGGTGGGGCGGGGAGCCTGAGCGCCGTGGAGTACGTGCCGATCCTGATGGTGTTCGCGATTTGCGCCGGGGTCGCGGGGCTCCTGGTCTGGCTGCCGACCGTCCTCGGGCCGCGCCGGCTCTCGCCCGTGAAGCTCGAGACGTTCGAGTGCGGAAAGGTGCCGATCGCGCTCCCGGAGGGGCGCTTTGCCATCAAGTTCGCGAACACCGCGATCTTCTTCATCATCTTCGACATCGAGCTGATGTTCGTCTTCCCGTGGGCGGTCGTCTATCGCGAGCTGGGGCTCTTCGGGTTCCTGGAGATGCTCGTCTACCTGGGGATCCTGATGCTGGGGCTCTTCTACATCTGGCGCAAGGGGGGTCTCGCGTGGGACTAGGGCTCGGCGAGTTCTTCGCGACGAAGCTCGACGAGGCGATCGGCTGGGCGCGGAAGTACTCGATCTTTCAGTACCCGTTCGTGACGGCCTGTTGCGGCATGGAGTACATGGCGACGGCGTGCTCGCACTACGACGTGGACCGGTTCGGTGCGGGGTTGCCCCGTTTCTCGCCGCGGCAAGCCGACGTGCTCTTCGTGGTCGGCACGATCAACCACAAGATGGCCCCGGTCCTCAGGCGCGTGTATGACCAGATGACCGAGCCGAAGTGGGTCGTCGCCTTCGGCGTCTGCACGTGTACGGGCGGTTTCTACGACAACTACGCGGTCGTCCAGGGGATCGACACGATCGTTCCAGTGGACGTCTACATCCCGGGCTGCCCGCCGCGTCCGGAGAGCGTGCTGGACGGCCTCATGAAGCTCCAGGAGAAGATCGCCGTCGGGAAGCAGCGGTACTAGCGCCCGCGCTCTCGCCTCGGCGCCCTCGACGATTCCCATGGACGGAGCGGCTATTCTTGCGCGATTGACCGAGCGGTTCGGACCGCTGATCCTGGAGACGCACGACTACCGCGGGGATCACACGGCCGCCGTCGACCGGAGCGCGATCCTGGACGTGCTCCGCTTCTGTCGGGACGATCCGGCGTTCCGGTTCGACATGCTCATGGATCTCACCGCCATGGACTACCTCCGGTACCCGGGCCGGGAGTCGGGCGCGCGGTTCGAGGTCGTGTATCACCTCTACTCGATTCCGGAGAACCACCGGCTGCGGATCAAGGTCCCGGTCGAGGAGGACGACCCGGTCGTGCCGACGGTGGCGTCCCTCTGGGCGATCGCGAACTGGTACGAGCGCGAGGTCTGGGACATGTTCGGCATCCGCTTCGAGGGTCACCCGGACCTTCGGCGCCTCCTCATGTACGAGGAGTTCGTGGGGCACCCGCTCCGGAAGGACTACGCGATCAACAAGCGGCAGCCGCTCATCGGCCCGGTGAACTGAGGGGTCGGATGGCGGAGATGCAGGAGCGGGCGACGCGACGGACGCAGGAGCTCTTCCTCGGCGAGGGGACGTTCCCGCAATCCGAGGCGACCGAGAACCTGCTCGTCAACGTCGGGCCGTCCCACCCGGCGATGCACGGTGTCATCCGGGTCTTCGCGGAGCTCGACGGCGAGCGGGTGGTCGAGGCGGATGTGGAGATCGGCTATCTCCACCGGGGGTTCGAGAAGCACTGCGAGGTGGGGCCCTACAACAACGCGATCCCCTACACGGACCGGCTGAACTACGTCTCGCCCCTGATCAACAACTTCGGGTACTGCTCCGCGGTCGAGAAGCTCCTCGGGATCGCGGTGACCGAGCGCTGCCAGTACGTCCGCGTGATCATGAGCGAGATCTCGCGGATCACCGACCACCTCACCTGCATCGGTGCCAGCGCCATGGAGCTCGGGGCCTTCACGGTCTTCCTCTACATGATCAAGGCGCGCGAGTACCTGTGGGAGGCGATCGAGCAGGTTACCGGCGGGCGGCTGACGATCTCCTACGGGCGCGTGGGCGGGGTGAAGGCCGATCTCACTCCCGACTTCGAGCCGGCGGTTCGGCAAGCGTTCAAGGAGACGCGCACCGTCCTGGACGAGGTCCACAAGCTCCTGACCGGGAACCGGATCTTCATCGATCGGATGAAGGGGATCGGCGCCATCTCGAGGGAGGAGGCGATCAGCTACGCGATCACGGGGCCGCTCCTCCGGGCGTGTGGCGTCCCCTTCGACGTCCGGCGGGCGACCCCCTACTGGGTGTACGACCGACTCGATTTCGAGATTCCCATCGGGGAGGTCGGCGACAACTACGACCGCTATCTCGTCCGCATGGCCGAGATGGAGCAGTCGATGCGGATCGCCGAGCAGGCCCTCGCCCAGATCCCGGGGGGCTCCGTCAACGTGGACTTCGAGGGCCGGCCGTTCACGCCGCCTGCGGAGTTCGTCGACCGGGGAAAGCTCGGGAGGACGGAACGTCTCCTGCTCACCCCGCTCAAGCTCTCGCCGAATCTCCGGGGGGCCGAGCGCCCCTTCCACGCGGCCGTCAACGCGCCCGACAAACGGGCCGTCCTGCCGCCCAAGGAGACGACCTACGGCTCGATCGAGGGGCTGATGAACCACTTCATGCTGATCATGGAGGGGTTCGGCATCCGGCCGCCGAGGGGCGAGGCCTACTTCGCGGTCG
>CAZDYT010000018.1:7581-18015 GCA_964509395.1 uncultured bacterium | reverse complement strand
GCCCTTCCCGCTCGACGAAGTCCAGCATCTCCCGGTAGTCCCCGAGCGTCGTCCACGGGGTGAAGGGGACCCACGTGGGGCGCGGCGCGATGCCGGCCGCCCGGACGGCCTGCAGGGCTTCGATGACGTCGGCGCGCGTGTGGCCCTTGTCGAGGTGCGCGAGGACGGCATCGCTCAGCGACTCGACGGCCGAGACGATGAAGACGCAGCCGAGCGCCGCCAGCTCGGGGAGGTGCCCCCGCTGGCGCAGGAGGTGCTCGATCTTCGCGGTGCAGTCGAACGTGAGCCCGGAGAACTCGGCGTGAACGGCGCGGGCGATCGCGAGCGAGTGCCCGGGACCGTTCAGGAAGTCGGGGTCGCCGAAGGTGATGTGGGTGGCGCCGGCCCGGACGAGCTGGCGGATGTCGGCGAGGACGACCGCCTTCGGCACGACGAAGAAGCGCCCGCCGTAGACCGGCGGGATCGGGCAATGGCGGCAGAGGTGCTTGCAGCCGCGGCTCGCCTCGACGTAGCCCACCAGCTCGAGCCGCCCGTCGCGCTCGAGATGCGCGTACTTCTTGAGCGAGGGGAGGCGCGCCCGGCTGGGGACCGGGAAGGGGAGCTTCGCGAGGTGCGGGCCCGCGGGAGCGCCCGCACGGCTCACGCCCGGGATCGGCCGGTCGTTGCCCGTCTCGAGCGCGCGCGCCAGCTCCACGAGGGGCGTCTCCGCCTCCCCGCCGATCACCGAGTCGGCGCCGTGTGCGAGCAGGTAGTCGGCGTTGAGCGAGGCGTAGAGCCCGTAGAAGACGAGGTGGCATGAGGGGTTCACCGCGCGCGCCCGCTCGGCGACCACGACGCCGAGCCGCAGCGCGGTGTGCATCGGGACCGAGATGGCGACGAGCCGCGCGCGCGCGGCCTTCTCGGCGTCGAAGGCCTCGACCGCCACGTCCATGACGGCCGGCGCGTAGCCCTGCGCCTCGAGGAAGGCGGCGGGCCACGCCACCGCGAGCGGCTGATGCCCCAGCTCGTAGCAGGCGGCCAGGAGGATCGCGCCGGGCTCCTTCATCACTCCCAGTCTACTCCGGGTCTCTCACTCCGCTCCGCCCTCGAGGGAGGGAGCCGGAGCCCGGGCGGGCTCGGGGACGAGCTGGTGGAAGAGGCTCGACTCGCGCTTGTAGAAGCCTTCGGTATGGAGGGAGTCCGGGAGTCGGAGGTGCTCGTAGTCCAGGTGGTGGCAGAGCTCGTGGAGGAGCGTCCTCAGGAAGGTGCGGAACGCCACCACGCGCCGCTGCCGCGCGGTCCGCATCCAGAGCGTCACCTTGGCGGGCCGCCGCCGCTCCGCGGTTGTGTAGAGACCCTGCAGCTCGCCCCACCGGCCGTGGGGGCGGGCGGGCAGGACTTCGAGCCGGCAGGGCGGGACGCCGAAGGCCTGCGTGAGCCCGGCATGGAGCCGCCGCGCGGCGACCTCGACGGCGGCGCGGTCTTCGGTGGCGAGGGCCGCGGCGAGCGCCGCGACGGGCGGGTGGAGCGCCCGCGGCTCCGGCAGTCGCAGGCGCGTGATCTCGTCGCTCCGCCGATAGACCCGCTGCTGCGCGGGACTCAGCCGGTCGTAATAGGCGAAGGGCACGGCTCGGCCGACGCGCTACCGGCCGCCGGCCACGGGGCGGAGGCCCGGCGCGCAGCGCGGCCGCTCGTCGATGGTGAGGCTCACGATGGCCCCGGCGAGGAGCTGGAGGGCTGCCAGGGTGAACGCGGGGCCGTAGCCGCCCGTCAGCTCGAACAGGAGGCCGCCGAGCCACGAGCCCGCGGCACCGCCCGCCTGATGCACGAGGAAGATCAGGCCGAACACCGAGCCGACGGAGAACCGCCCGAAGATGTCGGCGGTGAGCGCCGAGGTCATCGCCAGGCTCCCGGACATGCTGGCGCCGCCGAGAACGGCGATCCCGAGGAGCGCGAGGGGGTCGTCGTGGATGAGGAACAATCCGGCGAACAGGAGCCCGCGGGTGCCGTAGAGCCAGGCGAGAACGGGTCGCCGGCCGACCCGGTCGCCGACGACCCCGAGAGCCAGGGCACACACCATGCTCGAGCCCCCGAGCAGGCCGAGCGCCCACGAGGCGAGCATCGGGTCGTAGCCGTGATCGGTCAGCATCGGGACCCCGTGGGCGGCGAGGAGGCTCATCGAGAAGCCGCACGTGAACATCCCGCACGAGAGCTGCCAGAAGGGGACCGTCTGGAGCGCCGTGGTGAGGTCGGTGCGCTCGGCGAGGCCCCCCGCGCCGGTGCGCGCCTCGCCGACGAGCCCGTCCGGGTGGAGCCCCATCGTCTCGGGCGACTCGCGCACGACCCAGACGAGGAGCGGCGTGATGAGGAGGAACAGCGCGAGCCCGAAGACGCCGTATGTCGCCCGCCACCCGATCGTCAGGATGAGCCACATGGCGACGGGGACGAGCACGCTCATGCCGGCCATCGAGGCTCCGCCGACGACCGACAGGGCCGTCGCCCGCCGCTTCGTGAACCAGCGGGAGACCACCGCCGAGGCCACGACGTGGCCGGTGGCCGCGAGGCCGAGGGCCACGCCCACGCCGTAGGCGAGGTGGAGCTGCCAGAGGCGCGTCGCGAGCCCCGTCGCGGCCACCGAGGCCGCCAGGATCAGCGTCCCGCCAAGCCCGATCGGCCGGGCCCCGAAGCGGTCGACGAGTCGGCCGAGGAGAGGCATGAACACGCCGTAGAGAAAGAGGCTCAGCGAGACCACGAGCGAGAAGCTCGCCCGATCGATCCCGAGGTCGGCCACGATGGGCTTGAGGAAGGGGCCGACGGTGAACCGGATCCCCGCCGAGAGGAAGACCATGACGGCGAAGGCGAGCGTGACCCACCAGCCGTAGAACACGCGACTCATGCAGCGAGCTCAGCCGCTCGTCGAGTAGGCGCAGCGGCCGATGGCGACCACCGCGCCCTTGGCGTCCCGCAGCTCGATGTCGGCGACCCCGACCGTGCGCCCGACCTTCACCGCGCGCGCGACGGCGGTGAGGGTCCCCTCGCGCGCGGGGCGCAGGTAATCGACCCGCAGGTCGATGGTCGGCACCCACCGGCCGAGCCTGGAGGCGATCGCGTAGTCGCCGGCGATGTCGATGAGCGCCGAGATGATCCCGCCGTGATACCAGTCGGAGCCGTCCGCGCGGCGGAACTCCTCGCGCCAGCCGAGGCGCATCTCGACCTCGCCCTCCTCGGCCCGGACCAGCTCGAGGCCGATGAGGCGGTGGAACGGCGAGCCGTCGACCGTGAGCTTCATGGCCGGCTCGCGGCGTGACCACTCATCGGTTGCGCTCGTAGCGACCCATGGGACGGGCGTGCCCCCGGGCCAGGGTATCGCACCATCGTGCCGCTGCCCAGCCTCCGGGGGAGCGCACTAGGGGAGCGCCGGATCCACTCGCACGAACACCACGTGCTCCCTGCCGAGCCACGCCTCGGCGAGGGTGTGGATTCCGGGCTGTCCGACGATGGGGTCGTCGCCGTCCACCAGCGCGTATCCGGGCTCGTCGGCATTCCGCCGCGCCTCGAGCATTGACTCCGTTCCCGTGCGCAGCGTCACCGGCCGATCCACGTAGAAGGCGGCCAGCAGATTGTGGTCTCTCAGCGTGATGACCACCGGCCGGCCCGGCGGGACCGCCTGTCGGACGCGCGCGGCCAGCGCGCGGATCGGGAGCCGTGCCTCGTACTGAGGGGCGCGAACCATCGTCACCCCGAGGAGCGCGACGGCCTGGACGGCGACCAGCGTGGCGAAGGCCGCCGCCGGCCGAGCCCGGCGCCAGGCCCACAAGACGCCGGCGGCACTCGCCAGCAGGAGGGCGACGATGCCGACGAGCTGCCATGGCTCGGCCGGCACCAGCGTGTCCGCCCGGCTGGCGGGATCGATGTGGGCCACGATCACGCGGTGTGGGACGATCGCCAGGACCAGGGCGAGCAGGGCGGCGGCCGCGCCGAGGGCCGTGAGGGGCAGGCCGAGCCATCGCGACCGGCTGCGGGTCGCGAGCGCTCGGTCCCATAGCCATCCCACCAGGAGGGCCGCAGCCGGGTACAGGGGAAGGAGGTAGGCGCCGCGCTTGCTGCTCGAGAGGCTGAACAGGAGGACGCCGCTCACGAACCAGGCGAGCGGGAAGAGGACCGGCTGCAGGCCGGGGATGGCGGGATCCGCCGAGGCCCGAGGGGAGGCTGGCCTGGATCCTTCGGAAACCGCGCGTCGGCTTCGCCAGCCGAGGACGAGGGCGCCGGGGAGGAAGAGCACCCAGGGGAAGAACTGCACGGGAAACTGCCCGAGGTAGTAGTACCAGGCCTCCTGATGCTCCCAGGTCCGCGCGTACCGGGTCAGGTGCTGGTGAACCAGCGTCTCGTAGAGGTAGTCGCGGCCCGTGTGGGCGACGGCGGGCCCGTACCAGGCCAGGACCACCGCAAAAAACACCGGGAGGCCCAGGCGGAGGTGAAGGCGGGCGGGGATCGCCCGCACGGGCCCGGTCAGGACGAGGTAGCTGGTCGCGGCGAGAAGCGGGAGCACCGCGCCGAGGAGGCC
This sequence comes from uncultured bacterium, assembly GCA_964509395.1. Taxonomy (GTDB): domain Bacteria; phylum Methylomirabilota; class Methylomirabilia; order Rokubacteriales; family DASRDR01; genus CAZDYT01. The sequence goes on along the minus strand of CAZDYT010000018.1, from coordinate 13,472 downwards.
CTTACTCAGGACTCCGAGCCCCATCGCCCCGTAGGCGAGCGTCGTCCAGCCGGCCCGGTGGATGCCGGCGTGGAGGCTCCGCCAGAGCCCGAGACAGGCCAGGGTCACGAACGCGATCAGAAACTGGTCGGGGTGTCCCTGCCGGGCGTACCAGAAGAAGAGGTTGCTCGTAGCCAGCGTGCACGCCGCCATGAGCCCGGCCCGCGGTCCGAAGAGGTCCGTGCCGAGCCGGTGGACCACGAGGAGCGCCCCGACGGCCGCGAGGGTCGCGGGCAGCCGCGCCATCGTCTCGTCGATGCCGCCGGCGAGCCACCCCAGCGTGGCCGTCGTCCAGAAGTAGAGCGGGGGCTTGTCCGGGTAGAGCTCGCCGAAGATCCGCGGGACGAGGAGCGGGGCGCCGTCGAGCATCTGGCGCGCCACGAGCGCGTACTTCACCTCGAGCGGGCTCCGCAGGATCTCGGCTCCGAGCCCCGGGAGGTAGAGCGCGAGCCCGAGCAACGCGACGAGGCCGGCTGCCCACCGGGGGCTCATGGTCTTCGCCTCGCCGGGCTCCGGGGGCGTCACGCCGTCAGTCCGCGAAGATGCGGGTCTGCTTGATGGCGACGTCCCAGCCGCGCACCCGCACCCACGCCATTCGGCTCCGGTCGGGGCCGTCGGGCGATGTGTACCCTTCGCCGCTCACGACGTACGGGATCCCGTCCTCGACCCAGAGGTGGGTGGCGTGGACGTGGCCCGTGAAGACGGCGACCACGCGGGCCCCGTCGAAGTCGCGCATCAGCTGTCGGGCAAACGCCCCGTCGAGCATCGCGGCGTATCGAGGACCGGGGCGCCGGTCGAAGGGCGGCTTGTGCATGGCGACGAAGAAGGGGCCTTCGCGGGGCTGCCCGAGCGCCTCCGTCCACCAGCGATACTGCGTGCTCCAGCGCCACAAGCCCGGGAGGTAGTCCCCCGCGTTGTCGAGCACGACGAAGGTCGCCCCGCCCATGCGGAACGAGTAGTACGACGGCGCGAGCCGGCGCATGAAGTCGATCCGGGCTGCGTTCCGGTAGTCGTGGTTGCCGCGCGCGATGAAGATCGGAACGGGCGACGCCGCGAGGATCTTCTCGATGTTCGGCATCTGGACGTCTTCGTAGATCAGGTCGCCCACGTGGAGGAGGAAGTCCGCGCCCCCGGCCGCCGACAGGCGGAGCGCTTCCGCGAAGATGTGGCTGTCGCCGGTGTCCCCGAGGACGGTGAAGGTCACGTGGTCGGTCGGCGCGGCGAAGCCAATGTAACGGGTGAGACGCGGGGACCAGCGCAGGGTGCGGGTGGGGCCGGCCCGCGTCTCCTCGACCGGCCCCGAGGCGCTGAGGCGCACGCGGAGCGGGAGGTTCTCCACCTCCACCGTGGCGGTCCCGGTCGGGGCCGGATCCAGGGCGGCGATGGTCGGCGTCGGCGCCCAGGCCCGGAGCACGGCCCGATCGGGTGCGGTCCGGCGGACGAGCGCGCCGGTCACGGTGAAGGCGCCGCCATCGAGCCGGAGGATCGTCGGCGCGGCCGGGGGGTCCAGCTTGACGAGGGTCCTGAGGCGGATCCGCCAGTCCTCGAGGAGGCGGATGCCGAGCAGGAGAACGAGGGCCAGGCTGGTCGCGGCGAGGCCCAGGGCGAGCCAGCGCTTGGTCCGCACCGCCGCCGGGCCCGTTTACAGCGCCGCCGCCGCGTCCCGCTGCCCCACCCACTCGATCCGATCGCGGGGCATGGGTCGGTCAGCCTCGTCGGAGGGCGGCCGTGGCCGAGAACCGACCAACCCCGGGGCGACGGTTATCGGCCACGAGTGCGCGCCATTTCGGCGGCGACGACAATCGCCTCGATCATGCTCTCCGGGTTGGCGGTACCCGTGCCGGCGCGGTCGAAGGCCGTCCCGTGATCCACCGACACGCGGAGGACCGGGAGACCCACCGTCACGTTGACCCCGCTCATCCCCGTCCAGGTTTTCTTCGCGTCGTCGTAGCGGAAGCCGAGCGTCTTGACCGGCGTGTGCCCCTGGTCGTGGTACATCGCCACCACGCAGTCGAACTCCCCGCCCCGGGCCCGGCTCATCAGCGTGTCGGCGGGGTGCGGTCCGGTGGCGTCGATGCCCTCGGCGCGGGCGTCGGCGATGGCGGGGCCGATGGCGACCTGCTCCTCGTCCCCGAAGAGCCCGCCCTCGCCGGCGTGGGGGTTGAGCCCGCAGACGGCGATCCGCGGCGCGGCGATGCCGAGTCGGCGCATCGCCTCGTGCCCGAGGCGGATCGTGCGAAGGACCCGCTCACGGGTCACCAGCTCCGGCACGCGGCGGAGCGCGACGTGCGTGGTCACGTGGATGACCCGCAACTCCCGGCCCATCAGCAGCATCGCGTAGGCGCGCGTCCCGGTCAGGTCGGCGAGGATCTCCGTGTGCCCCGAGTGCGTCATGCCGGCGGCGGCGAGCGCCTCCTTGTTGATGGGGCCGGTCACGATCGCGTCGATCTCCCGGGCGAGCGCGAGCTTCACGGCCCGCTCGATGTACTCGTACGCCGCGCGGCCGCAGAGCGCGCTCACCTGGCCGAGCGTGAAAGCGGCAGGGTCCGCGTTCCGGAGATCCGCCACCTCGATCGCGCCGGGCGCCCACGTGGCATCCGCCACGCGGGCGACCGCCCGCACCGCGAGATCGACCCTCGAGAGCCGGGCGGCCTGGGCCATCACGCGCGCGTCTCCGATCACGACGGAACGGGCCGCCTGCCGCACGAGGGAGTCGGCGAGCGCCTTGGCCGCGACCTCGGGGCCGATGCCGGCGGGGTCGCCCATGGTAATGCCCAGGATCGGCGTGCTCATCGTGTCGCTCCCTCGTAGACGCGGACCAGCGTGTCGGGATCGCCGAACCCGCCGGCCTTCGTGATCACCCCGAGCCCCGCGAACGGACCGCCGAGAAGCGCGCCGATCGCGAGCCCCGGCTCGACCTGGCCCGCGAGGGCGATTCCGGTGACGCCGAGCGCCCGACACACGCTATATGCCGTCTCGCCGCCGGTCAAGAGGAGCGTGCGGGGAGCGTCGCGCTCGAGGCGCTGGCGCGTCGCCTCGGCGAGGCGGACGGCCATCGCCTCGCGCCCCGGGGTGTCGGTGTTCGCGGGTTCCGGGTAAGCCGCCAGAAACGCCCCGCCGGGGGCCAGGCGGTCGTCGGCTGTCTCGCTGCCGAGCCAGGTGCCCGGGAGGCCACGGGTCTCGAGGCGTGCCATCTGGGCGCGCGTGGCCGGATGGGCGCTGCCCGAGACCACGAGGAGCGGACGCCGTGGGCGAGCGGCCGGCTGCGCGGAGACACCCGTCAGGCGGGCGGCGAGGGCCGTGGCGAAACCGGTGGAGCCCGCAAGGAGGGACGGAATGCCCTCAGTGGCCGTGGCCAGGACCGCGAGGTCTGCGTCACTCTCGGCATCGCAGACCAGTGATCCCGTGGAGCGCGCGAGCCGCGTGGCCACCGCCGCCGGGCCGCGCCGCACCGTGGCGAGCGGGACCGGGCTGACCGGGTGAGGGCCGCCGACGCCGAGCAGCGCCAGCACGCTGGCGCCGGTGGGCGGGAAGCCGGGATCGCGGGCGATGGCCGTCTCGGTCGCCGGGCGGTCGTCGATCCGCAGGATGCCCTCCACCACCGTCCGGCCCTGCGCCGGGAACGCCGGGGCGAGGATGACACGCAGCCGGCCGGCGCCCTCCAGCGCGCCGCCCAGTTCCGCCGCCACCGCGCCGCGCAGCGTCGAGTCCACCTTCTTGTAGAGGAGCGCGGGGCTACGGGCGGCCAGCTGGACGGCGGCGGCATGCGCCTGAGCCCGGGCCTCGGAGGCGGGACGCCCGCGGCTTTCCGTGTCGAGGACGAGGATCTCGGGCGGCGGCGATGGGATCGCGGTGTCAGGGAGCAGGACCAGGGTGGGGAGGCCGCGCGCGGCGAACGCGCCGCCGGTGTCGCACGCCCCGGTGAGGTCGTCGGCCTGGATACCCGCCCGAATCACGCCGTCACTGTGTACCGGCGTGAGCAGCACGGTCAAGCCGGCCAGGTGGCCGCAACGGCCTCTTGGGACCGCTTCGGCCTCGCTCCCCACCGGCGCTCGACGGTGACTCGAGCAGGCTCAGGTCACGCGTGAAGTTCGGTCATGTCTGTAGAGAGTTCCATCATGACCGGTGAGAAAATAGGTGTGGGCACGCGACCCGTCCGCGGGCAGGCCGATGACGGACCGCGTCCGCCGGTCTTTCCGGGCGCGTCGGCAGGTGCGCCCGGTACCCTGCGGCGAGCCCGGGGTGTCGCGAGGCATGTGCTATGATGACGCCGCGGCGGGGCCGGGCGCCCCGCTCTGGCAGCCTCGAGACCCGAAGGTCCATCCCGTGCACGGTCCCGAACCGGGACGTCAGCCCGATCAACGGGACGGTGAAGCCGCCACCCGAGGTGGCGGCCCAGACCATCAGCGGCCGGAAGGACGTGGAGAAGCTCCTCATCTTCGACCGGGCCCGGATCGCCGAGCGGCGGCCGACGTGGACCGACCCGTGGAATCGGGTGCTGCGCTGAGCCGGGCGCCGGGCGATTCTCGAAGTTCGCTGCTCGACCATCGGGTCCGCGCGAAGAACCTCTCGCGCGACTCGACGAATCGGATCCACGACGACGCGGTCGCTCGGACCTTCGGCTATACCGCGGGGCTCGTGGCCGGGACGACCGTGTACGCCTACATGAGCTACCCGCTGGTAGCGGCCTGGGGTCTCGAGTGGCTCGCGCGCGGCTCCGCGCACCTCTCGCTCCTGCGGCCCGTCTACGACGGCGACGAGGTGCGGATCGAGGCGCGCGTGGCGGGGCGGTCGGGCACGGAGATCGCGGGGGAGATCGCGGGCGAGCTTCACGCCACCACGCCGGCCGGGCGGGCAGCCACCGTGGTCGCGGGGCTCGCCTGGGGCGCGCCCCCGGTCGTCCCCGACCCGCGGGCCTACCCCGCGGCGCGTCTTCCGGCTTCGCGCCTTCCCGCCAGTCCGGCGGTCCTCGAGCGGCTCGACCGGCTCGGGTCGCCGGAGCTCCTGCTGCACGAGACGACGCTGGCCGACTACGCGCGCGGGGTCGAGGACCCTCTCGGCGCTTACCGCGGGGCCGGGGCGCTCGCGCATCCGGGTCTCGTCCTGCAACAGGCCAACCGCGCCCTTTCCGAGAACGTGAGCCTGGGCCCCTGGGTCCACGTCTCGAGCGACCTGGTTCACTGCGGGCTGGCCCGGGTCGGCGACCGGCTGACGACGCGCGGCCGCGTCGTCCGCGTGTTCGAGAAGAAGGGGCATCATTTCGTAGACCTCGACCTCCTGATCGTCGCGAACGACACCCGCCCGGTCATGCACGTGCGCCACCGGGCGATCTACCAACTCAGAGCGCCATCCTAGCCTGGAGGCCATATGGGAAACGTCGCCTACACCTCGAAGGTACGCATCGAGCGCGTGCGCGGCCCCCTGCGCCGGGCGTGGCTCCCCGCAGAGCCCGAGCCCATCTTCTTCGGTGTCCACGGCGCGGTGGCCCAGCATTACGGCGTGGACATCAAGGACCACGAGCCCCACGCGACCACGCTCGACTACGTGGTGGCTGCGGCGGCCGGCTGACTCACGGGGACCTTCGGAGGCGCGCTGGAGGCGCGCAAGATTCCGGCGGGGGACGGGCGGCTCACGTCGGAGGCGATCGGCGAGGTCGAGGCCGAAGACAGGGTCCTCGTCATCAAGCGGATCCGGGTGCGTTACCATCTGAGGCTCCGCGGGGATCAGCGCGAGGCGGCGGAGCGGGCGCACGCCGCCCACCAGAACCACTGCCCCGTCGCACGCACGCTCCGCGGGTGCGTGGAGATCGCCACAGCCCTCGCGATCGCGGAGGAGGTCTAGGCCGTGGGCCA
>CAZDYT010000018.1:0-7571 GCA_964509395.1 uncultured bacterium | reverse complement strand
GGCATTCCTGGGCGACGGGCAGGGCCATCCAGCTCGAGCTCGTGGAGGAGGTCTAGCCCGTGGGCCAGCGATTGGGTATCGTCACCATCGGGCAGGCGCCGAGGACCGACGTGGTCCCGGACATGGCGGAGATCCTCGGGCCCGGCGTCGAGGTCCTCGAGCGCGGCGCACTGGACGGGTTGGACATCCGGGCCATTACCGCACTCGCGCCGGGACCCGACGACGAGATCCTGGTCACACGGCTGCGGGGCGGCTCCTCCGTGTTCGTCGCCCACCGGCACATCGTCCCGCGCGTCCAGGCGTGTCTCGCCGACCTCGACCGGACCCGGGTCGCGATGAGCGTGCTGCTCTGCACGGGAGTCTTCCCGGGGCTCGCCTCGGCCGCGCCGCTCCTCCATCCGGATCGCCTGCTGCTCGGCGTCCTGCGCGCGCTCTCCTGGTCGGGCCGACTCGGCGTCCTCACGCCTTCGGCGGCCCACGTCCCGCAGACGCTGGCGCGGTGGCGCGGCTACGGGTTCGATCCGGTCGTCGCCGTCGGCTCCCCGTACGGGGAGGAGACGCCCTCGGCGCTCGGCCTCGTGGTCGAGGCATTCGGCGCCGGCGAGGCGGGGCTCGTGGTGCTCGACTGCATGGGGTACCGGCGGAAGGTCAAGGACGAGCTGCGCGCGCTCCTCGGGGTGCCCGTGCTCCAGGCGAACCTTCTGCTGGCGCGCGTCGCCGCCGAGCTGCTCGCGTAGCGCGCGGCGGCCCTGGGCCGCCCTGTCACGTGGACTGTTGGGGATGAGACGGGCTAGGGGCGGAAGAGCGCCTGCCCGGCGCGCCGGAGCATGGGGAGCCCGCGGATCTCCTGATCGAAGAGCGGGACCACGGCCCGCACCGCCCCGTCGAACTTCTCCCAGACGGTCTGCATGTGCTCGGCCTGCATCTGGATCCGGTTCCGCACGAACTCCGGGACGTTCTCCCCCAGCGCCTCGCGGTCGAGGAGCATGTTGACGATGACGCCGCCCACGGGGATCCCGAAATCTTGGAACCAGCCGATGAACCGGGTGATGACGGCGATCGGGAGCGCCTCCGGGAGCGTGACGAAGAAGAAAGCGGTCTTCTCGGCATCGGTCAGGCGCTGGCGGGCCTGCCCCATCCGCTGCCGGAACTGGAGCAGGTAGGCGAGGAGCGGGTCCTCCTCTTTCTTCTTGGTGAACGAGAGCATCTCGCGGAGCGTCCGGGCCTCCTCCCGCGACTTGAGCATCTTGTCCACCCACAGCGAGTAGACCTTGGACATCCCGAGGAGGCGGCGCGCGTTCGCGGTGGGCGCGGTGTCGAAGACGTAGACGTCGTACTCGTCCTTCAGCATGAGGTCCACCATGTTCTCGAACATGGCGGACTCCTCGAAGGCGGGGTTCATCGTCGCGGACTCCACGAAGTCGTCGGCCTTCGTGCTGATGTCCGCGAACTTCAGGAACCACTGGATCTTCTCCCGGATCTCCTTCTTGGAGCGCTCGATCGTCTCCCGGGTGTCGATCTCGTAGGCCCAGAGCCGGTCGGCGCCCTTCACCGGGGTGGGGGTGCCGAGGAGCGACTGCTCCAGGAGGCCCGAGAGGCTGTGGACGGGATTGGTCGACGCGAGGAGCGTCCGCTTGCCCCTTCCGGCGAGCCAGAGCGCCGTCGTGCCGGCCATGACGGTCTTGCCGACGCCGCCCTTGCCGCCGAAGAAGACGTACTTGAGGCCCGGATGCTCCTCCAGGTACCTGGGCATGGACGTCGTGATCTGGCTCATCGTGTGTCCTGAAAAAGCCGCTGGGCGAGCCGCTCGATCATGTTGAGCCCGGTGATATCGCGCTCCATCTCGGGCACGTAAGCCAACACCTCGTTGCCGAAGACGGTCCGGATTTCCTCCAGGTACTTCTGCTGCATGCTGATCCGGTTCTTGAGATAGGCGGGGATGCTGCTGTCCCGGCCGAGATCCGGCGGGAGCACGCGGTTCACGATATACCCCGAGAGCGGCACGTCGAAGCGGGAGAAGAGCTCGGCGGCCTTCCGGGTGTCCAGGAGGATCATCTGCTCCGGAACCAGGACGAAGAAAAACGCCGTACGGCGCTTGTCGGTGAGGATCCGGGAGGAGGCGTTGATGCGCTCCTTGATGTACCGGAGCTCCTCCAGGATTCGGTCTTCCTCCACCGTCTCCTGGCGGCGCAGCGTCGCGGCGACCTGATCGTACTGCCGCATGTCCTCGCGGAGCTTGGTGATCTTGTTGATCCACTCGTCGTAGACCTTCGCCATGGAGAGGTAGTAGAGGGCGTGGCCGAGCGGGACCAGGTCGTAGATGTAGTAGTCGTAGTCGCCCTGGACGATGATGTCGACGACCGCGTCGAAGATCGCGCTCTCTTCCATGGCGGGTTCGGCGGACGCGGCCGCGATGTACTGGTCGATCTCCTCCGGAACGCGGTCGAACCCGTACATGTCCAGGATCTTCTTCCGGATCTCGCCCTGGTACTCCCGGATTCGTTGGTCCGCGTCGACTTCCTGGGCCCAGAGGTTCTCCATGATGGGGACCGGGCCCCTGCCGAAGATGTCCTGCTGGAAGATGTCCGAGAGGCTGGCCTGCGGATCCACGGAGAAGAGAAGGACGCGCTTTCCGTGGCTGGCCAACCAGAAAGCGCTCGTGGCCGAGAGCGTGGTCTTGCCCAGGCCGCCCTTGCCCCCGAACATGATGTAGCGGCGCTCCGGCCGGCTCTCGAACACCGCTCTCAGCGACATGCTAGCGCTCCCGCTCCGTTCGCGTTTCCCGCGTCGTTGGCATCGTCATCGGTAACTGGCCGAGTCCCCGGGGGACGGTGATAGCTCGCGGACCTAGCCCAGGACGTCGGTGATGTCCCGTTCCCGGAGCATCCGCCGCTTCCAGGAGCTGATCTGCGGCGTCACGTAGGGAAGCAGCCGAAGCGAATAGTAGGGAGGCAAGATGGGGATCCCGAGCAGGTCTCCCATCGTGATCAGGATGAACAGGTGCTCCATGCTGGCCCGGGAGCGGACAGCATAGCGGGTCATCTCGTGGGAGGACATCCCGTAGACGATGTCCCGCAACACGTTCAGCAGGCCGCGTTTCTTGGGCTTCTGTTCTTCTGCCATCATCCCCGTCCTTGTTGTCGATTATACGCCGTGGAGGTCGTATTCCTCCTTCTCCCAGAACTCCTTCCGGCGGGCCATGTGGCGCTTCCACGTGGCAATCTCCGGCACGACGTACGGCAGGAGACGGAGCGAGTAGAAGGGAGGCAGGACCGGCACGCCGATCAGGTCGCCCATCGTGACCACCATGAACACCGCTTCCATCTCATGCCGCATCTCGAGGGCGTGCCGGGCGAATTCGTAGCCGGTCAGGCCGTGCATGAACTGCCTCATCGCCTCCCAGCCGCGCGAGAGGCGATCGAGCCACGGATGGGTCAGCATGCCGGCAGGGTCCTCGACCGGTACCGGTCGCCGGCCGGGGAAGGGCGGCGCCCTTCCCCGGCGGGACGCTCAGAGCGGACTCGGATCGGGGCGATCGGGCGCCCGTCAGCCCCGGGCAGGCGCGGGCCCCGGCGCGGGGACAGGTCGCCGCAGGTACTGGAGGAAGGCGCGCCCGCCGTCGATCCCGATGAACACCGCCGCTACCACGAGCAGGATGGCGACCAGGACCATGAGCCCGGAGCCGATGACAGGGAGGACCCTGCCCGCCGCCAGGTTGGGCTGGTAGACGTTGACGTAAAGGTTGTACGCGGTGACGAGGATGGAGGCCACGGTGGTGATGTACATGAAGATCATCGGGAGACCGGCGTAGAGCCAGTTCTTCCCGACCGAGGCCAGCCAGACGGTCACCAGCAACAGCGCGAGCGCGGCCATGAGCTGGTTCGCGCCCCCGAAGAGCTGCCAGAGGTAGATCCAGGTCCCGGTCATCACCAGCAGGAGGGCCAGGATCACCGAGATGAACGAGGCGACGTGCTGGTTGCGGAACGGCGGGATCACCTCCCCCAACCACTCGGTCAGCGTCACCCGCATGACCCGGAAGATCAGCTGGGTGACCACCAGCACGATCACGATGAACGCCGCGAAGGCGAGCGAGACCGCGTACTCGACCGGGACGCCCCAGACGCTGATGAACCCGCCGAGCCCGTTGGCGAAGGCACCCACCGGGGCCCCTTTGGCACCGACCGAGACGGCCAGGAGGGCCAGGAGCCCGAGCAGGAACTCGGTCAGCATCGAGCCGCCCCCCACGGGGAGCATGTCAGCCTCGTTCTCGATCTGCCGCGCCGTGCCCACCGCGCCGAACAGCGCGTGCCATCCCGAGATGGCGCCGCAGGCGATGGTCACGAACAGCATCGGCCAGAGCGGCATGACCCCGGCCGGTCCGAGCTGCACGTTGAACCCTTTGAAGGCCGGCAGCTGGAAGACCGCCACCTCCGGCTTGACGAAGGTGGCAAGCGCCGCGCCGACCAGGCCCAGCACCATCGACAGGGCGGTGATCCAGAACCCCACGTAGACCACCGGCTGGGCCATCCGCCAGATCGGGAGCACCGAGCCCGCGTAGCAGAAGATGCAGATGGCGATCGCCCAGAACAGGAGGCTCGGCATGATGGTCGCGTCCGCCCCCTTGAAGCCGGCGAGCGTGGGGTCGAAATAGGTCACGAGGGGTGCGCCGCCCGTCAAGCCGTTGAGGCCCGCGTTGAGCGCCTTGAAGATCCCCTCGCTCCAGGGGCCGGTGAGGATCGCGAGGAGGGTGATCCCGACCGTCAGCACGGTCGCGCCCACCAGTCCCGTCCGCCACCGGTAGAGCATCTGGCCGAGGAGCAGCCCCATGGCGACCAGCATGATGATCCCGAGATGCGTGCGGGGCTGAGCGTTCAGCACGCCGGCCATGATGCCGACGAAGGCGCCGGCCACCAGGAGCAGGTAGAAGAAGATGAACAGGAACAGCACGGTCCGGGTGCGGGGCGCGACCAGCCGGTAGGCGACGGCCGAGAGGCTGTTCCCCTCGTTCCGCACCGACAGGACGATGGCACTGTAATCGCTGGCCCACCCGATGAAAGAAACCCCCAGCACGAGCCAGATGATGGAGGGGAGCCACCCCCACAGACTCGCCGCGACGATAACACCGACGATGGGTCCCGCTGCGGCAATGGACTTGAAGTGATACCCGAAGAGGATGTTCCGGTTGGTGGGCATGAAGTCCACGCCATCCATGTAGAGGGTGGCGGGGGTCGCCCGTTTCGGGTCGGACTGGATGACGTTGCGGTCGATTCGTCGGGCGTAAAGCGTGTACGCGAGGTACACGGTCACCGCTCCGATGATCACCGCGACCAGGGTGTTCATGTGCCCTCCTCCTTTGGTTTCACTCTCGGAAGGTCACCACCCGCTCCGCGCCGTCCTGCGCTTCCCCCCCCTTTCCCCCCAGAGAAGTCAGTCGATCAGGTCTTCCGTTTCTGACCAGCCAACCGATCCGCGATGAGTGCATCCACCCGGGTGAAGTCCGAGCCGACGTAGCGCTTACCTTCGACGATGAAGGCCGGGTATCGACCCACCCGGTGCTTCAAGGACTTGAAGAATCCCTCGATCGACGCGACGTCCACGAGGCGCAGGGTGACACGTTGGCCGAACCGCTCGGGAAGGGTGTGGGCCCACTCGGAGAGGTTGTGAAACTCGCGCGCCAAATCGTCCGGGAGCCCTGCCTCGAGCTGCTCCCGGTGCACCTTACGGCCCAGCCCCATGACCTGCCAGGTCACTTCGCAGTGCTGTCAGTGCTGGAACTGGGTCGGGACGTAGGTGATGACCTCAACCGTGAGCGGACCGTCCCGTTGCATGGTCGCCACGCCCACCTCCTACGTTGACCGGCTCCAACCGCATGCTATACGTTCGTGATCGTGGACGCAAGCGGCGATTGTGTCATTGTTCACAAGCGGGGAGGGCGGCGGTGAGGGATCGGGAGTGGATGGCCCTGGACGACGAGGCCCTCGAGCGACTCCTCGTCGAGCGCTGGCTTTACCGGGGGGCCATGCTGGCCGTGATGCTGGCCGCTGCCATCGGGACGACGTATGTCGGAATCCGTGGAGTGACGACCCTCTCGGATCAGCTGACGGTGGGCGTTCTCGTGGTCCTGGCCGTGGCCGCCGGTGCCATCGCCTTCGTGATGCGGCTCGGCGACGTGCGGATGTACCGCGAGCTGCGGCGCCGCCGGTCGCGGGACCGTGGCTAGCCTGCATCGTCCTCGTGCCGTCGACCGACGGCGGGTGCGCCGCCTTGACACCGCAACCCGGCAAGGGGTAAATAGCGCCGGAGCCGTCCCTTGAGCCACTCTGCGCCGGACGGACGCCTGACACGGCGGAGCCTCCTCCGGACCGCCGCCACCGCGGCGCTGGCCCCCCTGGCGCCGACCGTGTTCGCGCGCCGCGCCCACGGGAAGGGCGGCACCCTGAGGATCTGCCAGTGGACTCACTTCATCCCTGCCTTCGACGAGTGGTTCGACGACAAGTTTGCCAGGGACTGGGGGGAGAAGAACGGCGTCCGTGTGGTCGTGGAGCACGTCTCGGTGAACGATCTGCGTGCCCGGGCCAGGGTCGAAGTCGCCGCGCGGAAGGGGCACGATCTCTTCGGCTTCCTCGATCCGCCGGCCGCGTACGAGGACCATGTCGTGCCGCTCAATGACGTGGTCAGCGAGTGCGAGCGGCGGTTCGGGAAGCTCGTCCAGCTGGTGCGCAGGACGACGTACAACCCGAGCACCAAGAGGTACTTCGCGTTCTGCGACACCTGGGTGGCCAACCCCCTGCACTACCGGACCGACTGGTGGGACGACGCTGGCGTGAAGCCGGAGACCTGGGATCGGGTCCGCGAAGGCGCGCGGAAGATCAAGGCCAAGCACGGCGCGCCCGCGGGGTTCGGCCTGGCCCCGGAGCTTGACAGCAACATGATGCTCCGCGGGCTGCTCTGGTCGTACGGGGCCAGCGAGCAGGACGAGGCCGGCAACGTCACCGTCAACTCCAAAGCGACCGTGGAAGCCATCAAGTTGATGACGGCGATCTTCCAGGAGTCGATGACCCCGGAGGTCTTCATGTGGGACCCGTCGTCGAACAACCGGTTCTACGTGTACGGCCGTGGCTCGATCATTCAGAATGGGATTTCCGCGCTCCGCACCGCGGAGCAGCAGAACCCCGACGTCGCGAAGAAGACCGCTCTCGCGCCCGCGGCGGCCGGCCCCAAGGCGCGGCTGACGTCCGCGCACGTCGTACCTTGCTACGTAGTCTGGAAGTTCGCCGAGAACCCGGAGCGGGCGGAGAAGTTCCTCGTGGATCTCGTCGCCTCGTACGACGAGGTGTTCCGGATGAGCCGGTTCTACAATTTCCCGGCGTTTCCGAAATCGGTGAGCGACCTCAGAGGGAAGCTCGCGGCCGACAAGCAGAACCCGAGGGCGTACCTGGTCCTCGCCGATGCGGAGCAGTGGAGCGCCTCTCCCGGGCATCCCGGCTACGCCACGGCGGCGATGAGCGAGGTGTTCGACCGCTCCGTCGTCCCGCGGATGTTCGCCCGCGCGGCCCGGGGGGGGCAGAGCC
>CAZDYT010000017.1:0-18157 GCA_964509395.1 uncultured bacterium | reverse complement strand
CAGATATTGGCCGAGGCCTACGGATTACCCGCGGAGTAGCCGCGCCGTGCCGAGACCCCTCGCATCGCGGCGTCCTCGGCCCAGCTACTAGGAGAGAGCGTGGAGAAGATTCGGTTCGACGAGGTACAGAACCTCTACGAGTACGAGAAGGTCCGCGACACGGTCCGGCGCGAGATCATCGCGCTGAAGGCTCGCCGCCGGATCGCCGTGGGAGAGCGATTGTCCTTTCTCTTCGAAAACCGGCGGACGGTCCTGTTCCAGATCCAGGAGATGGTCCGGGCCGAGCGCATCGTCGCCGACGACCGCGTCCGGGACGAGATCGACGTCTACAACGAGCTCATCCCGGAGCCCGGGGAGCTGTCCGCGACCATGATGATCGAGATCGTCGAGAAGGCCGAGATCAAGCCCGAGCTGGACCGGTTCATGGGGATCGACTCGGGCGAGTACGTCTGGCTCCAGATCGGGCGCGACTACGCGATCCCGGGGCAGTTCGAGCCGGGGCACTCCAAAGAGGACAAGATCGCGGCGGTCCACTTCGTCCGGTTCGCGCTCCCGGAAGCGGCCCGTGAAGCGCTTGCGCGCGAGCCCGTGGCGCTCGTCGTCGAGCACCCGAGCTACCGGGCGCGTGCCGAGTTGACGCCCGAAGCCAAGGCGGCCCTCCTCGAGGACCTCCCAGCGAGCTGATGCGGGTGCCGCACCTGCTCGCGCTGCTCGTGTGCGCCGTCCTCGCCGGGGCGTGCGGCGAGCAGAGAGAGGCGGGGCCCGCGCCGGCCGGTGAGGGCAACGCGGAGCTGGGGCGGCAGATCTACCTCGCGCAGTGCACGGCCTGCCACGCGAGCGACCCCGCGCAGCGCGGCCCCGTCGGCCCGCCCGTCAAAGGCGCCTCGCGGGCACTCCTCGAGGCCCGGATCCTGCACGGAACCTACCCGCCCGGCTACACGCCCAAGCAGAACACCTCGGTGATGCAGCCGATGCCGAACCTCGCGGCCAACATCCTCGATCTGGCCGCCTACCTCCGCTGAGCCCGCCGCTCGGGCGGCGCTCCCCGGGTCGCGCTACCCGCGCATCACCTCGAACCAGACGTAGAAGATCAAGGCGAGGATGAAGCCCGCCCAGAGCGTCCCTTTCACCGTGGCCAGCGGCTTGGCCGTCGGGGTCGTCCCCGGGGTCGCCAGGAGCGCGTTGAGCTCGACGGCCACGATGATGATCAGCGCGACGATCCAGAAGAAGGCACCGGAGCGCGGGATGGGGAGCGTGAGGTGCTTCGCGGCGCCCATGTAGAAGAGCATGGGGATCGAGAACAAGGTGTTCGTTCGCGACGCGAGGCCCGCCCGGCCGCCGGCGGCCGCCGCCGCCGGGTTCGCCGGCCTCCCCGCCGCCGTGTCGATGGCGTTCTGGATCACGATCTTCTGCTTCGGCCAGATGACGAACCACACGTTGCCCCACATGAACGTGCCTATGATCGCGCCCAGCAGGATGGCCCAGCTGTAAGAGCCGGCGGCGAATCCCACCCGCGGCACTTCCTGGACCAGGTAGAGTCCGCCGGAGAGGAAGGTGATCATCGCACCCCAGCGGAACCACCAGAGGGCGCGGGGCACGAGCTTCTGGACCGCGCCGCTCCGGACTCCCGGCTCGGTTTCCGCGAAGAACGGCGTCTGGACGAAGTTGAAGTAGTAGAGGATGCCGATCCAGGTGATGCCGGACAGGAAGTGGGTCCACCGGAGAAGGAACAGCCAGCCGTCGTAGCTCAGCAGTGCCATAGACTCCTCCCTTTTCGCCTACGCGTGCGTGAGCTGCAGCGCACCGTCACACTGGGGAAGTCGTGAACACAGGCCGAGGGGACGCCGGTCGGGGCCCGACCTCGGCATGCTCCGGGCTGGCAGACCGCTCAAGGGACCCCGCCGTCCGCGCTTCACAGAACGCCTCCGCCGTTGATCGAACAGTTGGTCCGCGTGATCCCGAAGTTGGCCAGATTACACACGACTCCGACCCGCGCGTCAACCCGGGGGCGAGGAAAATCTGGTGGCGGTGGCAGGACTCGAACCTGCGACAAAGGGCTTATGAGACCCCTGCTCTGCCTCTGAGCTACACCGCCGAGCGCTTGTATCCTATATGATTCCGGCCGGGCTCTCAACCGCCGGCGCGCCGAACGCGAGGCTCCAGCGTCGAGCCCTCACTCTGGCAGCGCCAGCCGGAGGCATACACGTTGGCGACGGCGACCTGAACGCCCGGCGGCAGCCGGCGGCGCTCGGCTCTGGCCAGGGTCCAAAGCCGGACGACGAGATCTCCGTGCGGAGGCTACCTGACGATCGACGCCATCAGTCCCTGGGTTAGATAGCGCCGGAATGCCAGGGCCAGCAGGCCGGGTGGGATGATCGCGAGCGTCACGCAGGCGGCGAGCAGCGCGTGGCTCACGGCGGGATTGCTGGCGACGGCGGCCATGAGGACCGGCATGGTCTGGGCCGCGATCGTCTGCGTGAGCAGCAGGGCGAAGAGAAACTCGTTATACGAGGTCATGAAGGCGAAGGCCGCGGCCGCCACCAAACCGGGCACGGCGCATGGGATGACCACGCGCAGCAAGGCCTGGAAACGGTTGCAGCCATCCAGCAGGGCCGCCTCTTCCACCTCGACCGGCAGGTAGCGGAAGTAGACCGACAGGAAGTAGATCGTGAAGGGGGACGTGAAGGCCAGGTAGACGAGGATCAGGGCGCGGTATGTATCCAACAGCTCCAGCCGCTGCACGATGGCGTAGAAGGGGATCGCCACGGCCACGGCCGGTAGGAGGCGGCTGGTGAGGATGAAGGCGTACGCCGACCGTCGGCCGTGGAAGCGGAGACGAGCGAAGCTGTAGGCGGCAAGCGCGCCGAACACGACGTTCGCCACCATCACGGAGAGAGCGACGATGAAGCTGTTCTTCAGCGCCGGCAGCAACAGCCGAACCTCGTACGAGGTCTGCCAGACGAAGATGCCATGCCGGGTCGGGTCGGCCGGTAGCTTCCCGGTGAAGACGAATCTGTAGTTGGCCACGGTTGGCGGCGAGGGGACGAAGACCGGCGGCCGGCGCGTCAGCTCGGCCTCGCCCTCGAGGCTGCTGATCAGCATCCAGGCGAACGGCGCCAGGACGAAGGCCGCCACCAGGAAGCAGGTCGCGTTGAGCAGGATGGACTCGACCCGGTGACGCCAGAGGATCCCGCGTCGCGAACGGATGCTCACGACGCCTCCTCCCAGCGCAGCGCCCGCAGGTAGAGGACCACCATGCCGAGCAGCAGGAGGGCGAGGATGATCGCCAGCGCGGCGCCGTGGCCCAGATTGAGGAAGCGGAAGATCTCGGTGTAGGCATACCAGCCGATGATGGCCGTCGCGTCGGCCGGCCCGCCGCCGGTCATCACGTACACGAGGTCGAAGGTGGCAATGGCCACGATGGTCTCGTAGATCAACACCAGCGCCAGCGTAGCCTTGAGGTACGGCACGGTCACGAAGCGGAAGGCGTTCCAGCGGCCGGCCCCGTCGATGCGCACGGCGTCGTAGAGCTCGGCTGGGATGACCTGGAGCGTGGCCAGGAGGAACACCGAGGCCAGCGGCCCTTGCTTCCACACGTGCGCGATCACCAGGCAGACGCGGGCGGTGATCGTGTTGCTCATCCAGGGGACGTAACGGTCGATGCTCCCACTGACCAGGAGCAGACCGTTAAGCACCCCGTAGTCGCCGTCGAAGATCCAGCGCCAGATGATGCCGCTGATCACGGCGGGGATGGCCCACGGGAGCAGCACCACCACCTTGAGCAGGCCAGTGCCGAAGGTCGGCTGGTTCAGGAGCAGCGCTGTCCCCAGCCCGTAAAGGGTCACGGCGAGCACAGCCATCACGGCGAAGACGGCGGTGGACCACAGAGAGCGCCAGAAGTAGTAGCCGGTCACCACCTCGCGGAAGTTCTGCAGCCCGACGAAGTCGTTGTCGAGCGGTCGGGTAAGAACGTTCTCGTGGAGGCTGAGGTCGATGCTGTAGAGCAGCGGGTACACGGTGAAGAGCGCTACTACCAGCATCACGGGCAGGACGGTCACGTAGGGGTAGGAGCGGGCCAGCACCACTGATCTGGCCCGCGATCCCGCGACGGCGGAGCGCGCGACCACTTCCGGAGGATGCGTGGGAAGGTGAGGGCGAGGCGTGGGAGGTTGCGCCTACGTCACCTCGCTTTGGCCTTGAGCTCCTCCCACTTCTTGGCCATGTTGGCCAGTGTCTCCGCCGGCTTCTGCTGGCCTAGGTAGGCCTTGTGGAGCTCGGCCCGGGTGAAGACATCCCACGTGCCATAGTAGGAGGTCATACCCTCCTTGGCGCGCGCCAGTTCCGCCTGCTTCTGGAGCATGTCGACGTCGGCCCACTTCCCAAAGGCGGCGCGGATTTGCTTGTCGGCGAACAGCGCCGTCTGCGCGAAGCCGAGCCCCTTCTCCAGCGACCAACGCTTGGTCACCAGATACTCGCCGTCGGTCTTGCCACCGAAGTACTCGAGAAAGTTCCAGGCGGCGGTCATGGCGTCCTTGCCGCGCCGTGGCACCTGCGAGCTGATGGCGTAGAAGCGGATGAAACCCACCGTGGCGTGGCTCTCGCCGGGCATCAAGGCGATCTTGAACTTGCCCGCCTGCTGGGTCTGGCCGGGGTCGTTGAGCACGGCCAGCGAGTAGGAGGGGATGACGCCGAACGTCGCCGCACCCGCCTGCAGCGCCTTGATCATGTCGATGTTCACCGCCTGCAGCGCGGTGGGGCTCAGGATCTTCTTGGTCTGCAGCGCGTTGGCAGCCCAGGTGACCACTTTCTCGGCGGCGCTCCCCGGGTTCTTGAACACGGGGTTGAGATCCTTGTCGAACAAGGCCCCGTTCTGCTGGGCGAAAACCAGGGCGGTGAAGCTCTCGATCGAGAAGGGGTCCTGCTGGCCCCAGCCGAGGGCGATGGGGAACTCGACGATGCCTTTCGCCTTGATCGCCTCCGCCTGCCCCGTCCATTCGTCCAGGGTCGCGGGCGGTTTCGCAAAGCCGGCCTTCTGCAGGTGGTCAGCGTTGTACACGAAGATGAACGTGTCTGCGTAGTAGGGCGTGCCGTAGATGCGCCCCTTGTGGGTCAGGGCCTCGCGTACGAAAGGCGAGTACTCGCCGAGGTACTGCCTTGCCTGTGGAACCTGCTCGTCGACCGGGATGATCCAGCCGGCGGCGGCCCATTCCTGCAGCCAGTGGTCGGAGGCGTACAGGATGTCGGTCGGAGTCTTGCTGGCGAAGCGCGCCACCATCGCGTCGTGGTACGTGGCCCAGGAGAAGTCGCTGTACTTGACGGTCACACCGGGATAGCGCTGCTGGAACTTGTTGATGTTGTCCCGCACGATCTCGACGCCGTAGCTCCATGACACCAGGTTCAGGGTCACGCCTCCCTGTTGGCCCTGAGCCGTGTCCTGTCCGATGGAGAGTGCGAGGGTCAGCATCAGCGGGACGAGGAAGAGCGACAGCCTGCAGTGCGTCAGCCTCGTCATGGTCCCCTCCTGTGTAGCGGCGTGTGCTCTCGAGCGGCCCCGGGCAATCCTAGGCGTTGCCGCGTCGGCCGTCAAGCGTCTTGGTGGACTCCGCGTCACGGCCAGAGAGGCTTGGGTACGGTCCACGAGGGGCGCCCCCCCCACCCTTCGTCCGCCGGCACGCCGAGGCGCGGAAACATCTCGCTCCGGTGCCGCGCGAGACTGCCGACCGGAACGCTGCCGATGCCATGGGCTCGGGCGGCCAGCTGAATGACGTCCATGGGGTCTCCTCGCCGGATCGCGGTGGACCTGCCGAGGCTGGTAAAGACTAACGGCGTTCCGAAGCCCGCGACAAGGGGGGGCACGCGAGGGCGCGCCGGGCCTCGGGCAGGGTCCGGGGTGCATGTGCCGAAAAATGTGACTTTGCGGGCCGTTGTGTGCCACGCTCCTAACCGACGCGGAGGCTGCTCCGAGGGGGGAGCGTTCCCGCAACATGGCCATGAAAGCGGAGGGCGGCCACTCGAGGCGGTGCGTGGCATGAAGGGCGCGACGCTGCTCCGGTACGGTTGCGCGGTTGCGACGGTGGGGCTGGCAAGTCTTGCCGTCCAGACGCTGTGGCCGCTAATCCAGCCAGCGCTCACCGCGCCGTTTTTCGGCGCCGTGATGATCAGCGCCTGGTATGGCGGCTTCGGACCGGGGCTGCTCGCGACGGTGTCAGCCGTTCTGAGCATCGAGTACTTCTTCCAACCCCCCTTTTACGCAATCGTGTTCGAGCCGATCGGCGCGATCCGGACCGGAGTCTTCGTGTGTGTGGCGCTGCTGATCAGTTGGCTGAACGCGCGGCGGAGGTCGGCGGAAGACGCGCTGCGCGCGGCGGGGCGCGCGTTATCGGGGCGCGTGGAAGAACAAACGGCCGCGCTGACAGCCGAGATCGCCGAGCGGCGGCGCGCCGAGGAGACAGCCAACGCGCTCGCCCGGGTCGGGCGCGACCTGGCGGAAACGCTCGACCTCGCCCGGGCGACCGACCGGGTGGTCTCCACGGTACTCGCGCTCTTTCGGGTGAGGCTGGCAGCTCTGTTTCGGCTGGATCCCGCCTCCGGCGCCCTCGTCTGCGTCGCGGTGGCCGGCGCGGTCGAGCCTCGCCGGTGGATCGGGCAGGTCCTCCCGCCCGGCACAGGGCTGGCGGGCCGGGCGGTCGCGCAAGGCCGACCGGTGTGGACCTCTGATGTCCTGGCAGATCCCGGGGTCACGGTTCCGGAGTGGCTGCGGGAGTGCTTACGGGACGCGGAGTGCGGCGCGGCGGCTGCGGTTCCGCTGATCAGCCGAGGCGAGACCATGGGGGTCCTCGCTCTGGGCGACGTCCCGGGGCGCGTGTTCGCGGACGGCGAGATCCAGCTCTTGTCCGCCTTCGGCGACCGGGCCGCGTCGGCGCTCAGTAACGCGCGCCTCTACGAGGAGGCCGAACGGCGGCGGCAGGAGGCGGAAGTGCTGGCGCAAGGCGCGCGAGTGCTCGCCGAGAGCCTCGACATGGCGGCCGTGGGGGAGCGGATCGTGGAAAGCGTGCAGCAGTTGCTGCGCGTCGAGACCCCGGTCCTCTGGCGGCTCGAGCCGGACGGCTCGTTGACGGTCGCGGCTCGGTGGGGGGAGGCGCGCGAGCACTTCGACGTGACCTACACGGTCCCTCCCGGCACGGGGGTCTCCGGGCGGGCCGTCACCGAGGGGCGCCCGGTCTGGACGGCCGATGCCCTGAACGATCCGAGGATCGCGCTGTCCGAAAACCTCCGCCGCAACATCGAGCGGTCCGGATTCGGCGCCATCCTCGCGGTGCCGCTCAGGGCGAAGGGAGAGACCATCGGCGCGCTGGGCGTCGGCGATCGGACGGGGCGGAGGTTCTCGGACGCCGAGGTGGCCCTGGTGCAGGCCTTCGGCGACCAGGCCGCGCTGGCGCTCGAGAACGCGCGTCTCTACCAGGAGACGAAGCAGGCCTATGAGGCCCTCACCCGCAGTCAGGAGCAACTCGTCCAGGCCCAGAAGATGGAAGCCGTGGGGCGGCTGGCGGGCGGGATCGCCCACGACTTCAACAACTTGCTGACGGTGATCCTCGGCCGGAGCTACATGCTGCTCCGGGGGCTCGAGCCCGACGACCCGGACCGTCGAGCCCTGGGGCTGATCCAGCACACCGGAGAGCGGGCGAGCGCGCTGACCCGGCAGCTTCTGGCCTTCAGCCGCAAGCAGGTGCTCCAGCCGAAGGTGCTGGACCTCAACAGCGTCGTGGCGGGGGTGGAGCCGATGCTGCGCCGGCTGATCGGCGAAGACATCGAGCTCGTCACCGTGCCCAGCCCCGATCCGGCGAGCGCGAAGGCCGATCCCGGACAGCTCGAGCAGGTCATCCTGAACCTCGCCGTCAACGCCCGCGACGCGATGCCCCGAGGCGGTCGCCTCACCATCGAGACGGCCAACGTCGAAGTGGACGAAGCGGTCGCCACGCTGGAAGCCGACATCCGGCCGGGGAAGTACGTGGCGCTCGCGGTCAGCGACACCGGCATCGGCATCGATCCCGGCATCCGGGCCCACCTGTTCGAACCCTTTTTCACCACGAAGGATCCGGGCAAGGGCACGGGGCTGGGCCTGGCCACCGTCTACGGCATCGTGAAGCAGAGCGACGGGTTTCTCCGGGTCGAGAGCGAGCCGGGGCGGGGGGCGCGGTTCGAAATCTATCTGCCATGGGTCGACGAGACCGCCGAGGCCCTCGAGGCGGCCGCGGCTCCAGCCGAAGTCCGGGGTGGGGCGGAAACGGTGCTCCTGGTGGAGGACGATGACGGCGTGCGGGAGATGACCCGCGAGATCCTCGAGCTGTTGGGTTACGCGGTGACCGAGGCGCGAGACGGTGCCGAGGCCCTGGAGGTCGCCGCACGGCACGCGGGCCCGATCCACCTGCTCGTGACGGACACGGTGATGCCCAGGATGAACGGCCCCGCGTTGGCCGAGCGCCTGGCGTCAATCCGGCCGGAGACCAGAGTGCTCTTCATGTCGGGTCACACGGACGATGCGCTGCTCCGCCACGGCGTGGTGGAGAGGGGCGAGGCCTTCCTGGCCAAGCCGTTTGCCGCGGACACGCTGGGCCGCAAGGTCCGCCAGGTATTGGACGTGCGCTCGAAGGGGTAGACCGAGCCGTTCTGCCTGGCCCGCGGATCTCCGACGGAAACGTTGCGCGTTCTCCGCAGATCGGTGCGGGGCACGCGTCGCCGCGGGCGAGGCGAGGCCCGACCCTAGCCGCGTTCGAGCCGTACGAGACAGTAAAACCCGATTCCCAGGAGGGCCAGAGTCTGGGCGCCGTTGAGATACCCGCCGGGCGTCAGACCCCAGGGCCTCAGGGGGATTCCGACGATAACCAAGAGTCCCAGGATGAGCGCAACGGCGGCAAGACCGACGCAGACCTGGACCGCAAGCTTCATGGCACCCTCCCATCGCTCGCCATCGGGCGGGGTCAGTGGGCGGCCCTCGCGGAGCATGACGCGAGTGACGGCTCCCGGGGCCGAGAGGTGGCACAACGCTACGCCCCGCGCCGTCGGGCGTCAAGCGGCCGATTTCCCCCGCGCATGGGCTCGGCGAACGCGTAGGGCGGCCGGCGCGCTGGCCACGGCTTCCCGGGTACGCTCCCCCGGGGCCGGGAGACCGCGCGGGGACCGGCTCGTCGCAAAAGTGCCAGGGGCGGTGGACAATTTTCAGTCGCCGCGCCTCTCCCCCCGCACGTAACGCTTGGATTCCTTGTCTGTCGGACGTGGTTCGATTCTTGCTTTGCACCGGGGAGGAGCGTCGCGTGCGGCTGAAGGCGGATCTGCATCTCCACACCCAGGAGGGGGAGGCGTTCATCCGCTATGACGCCCGGGGTCTCATCGACCGTGCGGCGGGGGAGGGCTTTCAGGTCCTGAGCATCACCAACCACGACACCCTCACGTTCAGCGAGGATCTGGCGGCCTACGCCCGGGACCGCGGGATTCTCCTGATTCCCGGCGTGGAGGCGACGGTCGAGGGGAAGCATGTCCTCCTCTACAATCTCAAGGTCTCGCCCCACCGGGTCCGGACCTTCGCCGACCTCAGGCGCGAGCGGAGCTCGGAGTGGCTGGTCGTCGCGGCGCATCCGTTCTATCCCACCTCGATGTGCCTGCGGGACCGGCTCCTCGCGGAGATCGACCTGTTCGACGCCATCGAGGTCAGCCACTTCTACACCCGGGGCATGGACTTCAACCGGCCCGCCATCAGGCTCGCACACGAGATCGGGCTGCCGCTTCTCGGGACTTCCGACAGCCACCTCGCCAGGCAGTTCGGAACGACCTATTCCCTCATCGAAGGGGAGCCGACCCTGGCGGCGGTTCTGTCCGCCATCAAGAGGGGGAAGGTGAGCGTGGTCAGCCATCCCCTCGGCCTCTGGCAGTGGACCGGGATCGCGCTCGAGCTGACCCTCGCCAGCTGCTTGCCGCACCTGCATCGTGTCTGAGACGTGCGGCGTGAGGTTCACCGAGCGGCTCCGTTCGTCGTGACGCAACGAGACCCCGGCTCGGCGTCCGAGTTGCGCGCCAGCCCCGAGTCACGTCAGGCGCCTTGGGTCTCAGGCGTTCCACGCCGCGGGGGACGCATCCGCGTGGCGCGGCCTCAGCGCGGTCGGATGCGCGTCACGCTCTGGACAGCTTCGACCCCTCTGTTATAATCGGGCCGATTCCCGGACGACGCGGACCGTCGAAGGCCGTTTCCCCGCATTGCGGGGCACCACCGCGCGGAGGAGCTATGTTGCGGAAGCGCCCTCGGATCGACGACGAGGAGAACCCCTACTATGCGAACGATGACGACGACGAAAACCTCGAAGAGGAAGAGGAGGATGAGGATCTCGAGGACGAGGACTTCGACGACGAGGACGAGGATTTCGAGGACGACGAAGGCTCCGAAGACGGGGACGAGGAGTCTGACGAGGACGACGACGAGGAGTAGCGTCGCGGCCATGGGTCGCCGGACCGCGCGGGCGGTGGCGGGCGGGTAGGCCGGCCATGCCGCTCTCGCATCTCCGTGTCCTCGATTTCACCCAGGTGCGCGCCGGCCCGACGTGCACGAAGATCCTCGCCGACTTCGGGGCGGAGGTGATTCGCATCGAGCGGCCCGGGGAGCCGGACCGGGCGCGGGAGGCCTTCGACGCAGTCGACCTCCACCGTGGGAAGAAGAGCATCCTCCTGGACCTCGCGAAGCCCGCCGGCCTCGAGGTGGTGCATCGCCTGGTCCCCTCGACCGACGTCGTCGTCGAGAACTTCCGGCCCGGCGTCAAGCATCGCCTGGGCATCGACTACGAGCGGCTCTCCAGCCTCAACCCCCGGCTCATCTACGCGAGCATTTCGGGATTCGGGCAGTCGGGCCCCTACGCGGACCGTCCCGGCTACGATCAGATCGTCCAGGGGATGTCGGGCCTCATGTCCATCACCGGGACGGAGACGAGCGGCCCGTTGCGGATCGGGATTCCGATCGGAGACCTGCTCGCCGGCTACTTCGCGGCGATCGGGATCCTCGTCGCGCTGGCGGAGCGGGAGCGGTCGGGCCGGGGGCAGTGGCTCGACACCTCGCTGCTCACCGCCCTGGCGGGCAGCCTGTCGTTCCAGGCGGGGAAGTACCTGAACACGGGCGAGATCCCGCCGCCGGTCGGGAATCACCACCCGCTGACCTCCCCCATGGGCGTCTACCGGGCGCGCGACGGGTACCTGAACCTCGCGGTCGGCTCCGAGGTGATGTGGCGCCGGTTCTGCGAGGCCATCGGACGCCCCGACCTGGCCAGTGATCCGCGCTTCGCGACGAATCAGGGTCGGATCGACCACCGATCCGCGCTGAATGGGATCATCGAGGACGTCTTCGCGGGCGCGTCCACGGCGGAGTGGGTGGAGCGCTTGAACGCGGCGGGGGTCGCCGGCGGTCCCATCTACGACATCGGCCAGGTCTTCGGCGACCCCCAGGTTCAGCAGGCGCGGCTCGTCGAGGAGGTGCACCATCCCCTCCACGGGCCGGTGCGGGTCCTCGGCCAGCCCGTGTTCCTTCACCGAACCCCCGCCAAGGTCGTGGCGCCATCGCCGCTCTCCGGCCAGCACTCCCGGGAGATCCTCCGCGCCGCCGGGTACGACGCCGCGGCCATCGAGCGCCTCCTGGCGGACGGGGTGGCGGCGGAATCCCGGCTCCGATGAGGAACCGCCCATGAGCGACGAAATCCTGGTCGAGCGCAAAGATCACGTCGCGACCGTGATCTTCAACCGGCCGCAGCTGCGGAACGCGTTCAACCGGGCGATGTGGACGGCGCTGCCGGAGGTGATCGAGGGGCTTGCCCGGGACCCGGCGATCCGGGCCGTCGTCTTCCGCGGTGCCGGCGAGGAGGCGTTCGCGTCCGGCGCGGACATCTCCGAGTTCGCGGAGCATCGAAGAGACCGCGCCACGGCGGAGGCGTACAACGCCCGGACAGAGGCGGCCTACCATGCGCTCGAGGCGTGCCCGAAGCCGACCGTGGCGATGATCTACGGCTACTGCATGGGCGGCGCCGTGGCGGTCGCCATGGCCTGCGACCTCCGGTTCAGCGCCGACACCGGCAAGTTCGGCATCCCGGCCGCGCGCCTCGGGATCGTCTACGGGCTCCACTCGGTCAAGCGGCTCGTCAGCCTGGTGGGGCCCGCGGCGGCGAAAGACATCCTCTTCTCGGCCCGCACCTTCGCCGCCGTCGAGGCACTCCAGATCGGCTTCGTGAACCGCGTCCTCCCGGCCGCCGAGCTTGCCCCGTACACCTACGAGTACCTCGTCAAGATCGCCGACAACGCCCCGCTCTCCGTCCAGGGGGCGAAGTTCGTCGTCGAGGCGATCGCGGACGACGGCGGGGTGGCCCGGAAGGCCGAGATCGAGCGCCTCCAGCTGGCGACCTTCGACAGCGAAGACTACCGGGAAGGCACTCGCGCCTTCATGGAGAAGCGGCGGCCGAAGTTCCAGGGCCGCTGAGGAGTTTCGATCGGCTCTCTCCCCCGGGGTGGCTCTTCCCGACTTCCTCTCGCTCCTTTCGCCTGTATACTGGTGGCGTTATGCGTCACGACGTTGGCGGCGACGACGACCGCGCGATGAGGGAGCTGATCGAGCGCCTGCTCAAGGAGCTCGGCGAGGACCCCCGCCGCGAAGGGCTCGAGAAGACCCCGGAGCGGGTCGCGGCGGCCTTCAAATTCCTCACCTCGGGGTACCGCGTCGACGTGAAGGACGTCCTGAACGACGCCGTCTTCGCCGAGGACCGGTACGACGAGATGGTGATCGTGAAGGACATCGACTTCTACAGCTTGTGCGTCCCCGGTGGGCAGCTGGTCAATGCGGTCGGGGGTGTCAAGCACGCCCGCCACGTCGTCCCCGGCGACCGGCTCTGGACGCTTGACCGCGGGGTCGTGAAAGAGACGCAGGTCACCGCGGTGACGTGTCGACAGACGCGCGAGGTGGTCGAGGTGCGGACCGCCGGCGGCTCGTTCCGCGTCACCCCCGATCATCCCGTCATGACGGAATACGGCTGGCGGGAGGCCCGGGAGCTGAAGGCGGGGATGGCCGTCGAGTGGATCAGGTCCCGTTCACTCAGACGCGCCGTTCGGGAGCCGAAGCCGGGCTACGCACTCGGGTACGTGATCGGAGCGACCGCTGCCGACGGAAGCATCCAGGACGGGCGGCGGATCAGTCTGGTCGTGAAGAGCGCGGCCTTTGCCGAGAAGTACGGCGAGCAGTTCCGCCGAGCCTTTCCGACGGCCTCGGCCTCGATCGAGCGCATTACGGTACCCTCGGGCTTCCTCCGAAGGAGAGTCCCGATGTATCGGGTGAGAGTCGTCTCCGGCTACATCGGCGAGAAGCTCTGTCGGTGGTTCGGGCTGCCCGAAACCGGATCGAAGAGCAAGACGCGGGCATTCCGATTTCCGAAGGTCGTCACTTCGTCTCAGCCGATGATGCAGGGGTTTCTCGACGGCTACTGCGACGGCGACGGGTACCGGTCCGGATCCGGCCGCTTCATCATCAGCACGAATAAGGAGTTCTTGCGGGACCTCGCCGAGTACCTGGGTACGACGGTCAGCGCCCCGAGTCCCGCCGGGCCCGACTGCTTCAGGGTTTACGTCTCGGACCGCTGGCACCAGGTCGGCTGGTACCTGAGGCATGGTTTTCGCGCGGAGAGCGATTTCTACGTGCCCGTTGACAGCACGTATGCGCCGGTTCTCGCGGTCAGGCATGTGCCACGCCCCAGAAAGCCCTATACGGTCTACAGCATCACGTGCGCGCCGTATCCCACATTCCTCATTGCCGGGCATCTCACGCACAACTGTGAACATCACCTCATCCCCTTCTTCGGCAAGGCCCACGTGGCCTACATTCCGAACCGTCGGATCATCGGCCTCTCCAAGCTCGCCCGCCTGGTCGAGATGTGGAGCCGGCGGCTTCAGACGCAGGAGCGCCTGACGACCCAGATCGCCCAGAGCCTGCACGGCGCGCTCCGGCCGAAGGGGGTCGGCGTCGTGGTCGAGGCCGTGCACCTCTGCATGCTCATGCGGGGCGTCGAGAAGCAGAACTCGAAGGCCGTGACCTCCGCCATGTTGGGCGGCTTCCGCGACCGCCCCGAAACGCGGGCGGAGTTCCTGGAGCTGCTCAAGAGCCGCGGCTCGCTGATTTGAGCTCGGGGTGCAACCCCTCACCGGGTGGGGGTCCCGTGCGCCTGGCGAGATCCGTCACCCCCGCGGGGCCCCATCTGGTATACTCGAAAGCACGATCCGCCGGAGCCGGGGTGGGCCCCCGAGCCGCAGGCGCGAACGCGCTTTTTCCGAGGAGGTTTTCATGATCACGCTGACGGAGTCGGCCGCCAAGAAGGTCCAGGATCTGCGCCTCGAGGAGGGCAAGCCTGACTGGGGGCTGAGGCTGCGGGTGGTCGGCGGCGGGTGCTCGGGCTTCTCCTACGAGCTGGGCTGGGAGGACGCCGAGCAGGCAGAGGACCAGGTCACCGAGTCGCAGGGCGTCAAGGTGTACGTCGATCCCCAGAGCGTCCAGTACGTCACGGGGGCGGAGATCGACTACGTGGACAGCCTGTACGGGTCAGGGTTCTCGGTCAAGAACCCGAACGTGAAGGGCACCTGCGGCTGCGGCCACTCCTTCCAGACTTAACCCGCCGCGCGAGTCTCCGCGCGCCAGCGTCCACTGTCCCGTGAAGGTTCCGGTGTGGCTCTTCGCCCGCTACCGTGAGGCGGTCGGCCGAGACCGGGTCGAGGTCGAGGTCCCGGACGGCGCCACGGTCGAGGAGGTCTGGACCGCGGTGTCCGCCGCCCACCCGGGTCTCGCGCGCTATCGCCCGCACACCCTCTTCGCCGTCGCGAACGAGTACGTGACGGCCGAGCGCCCCGTTCGAGCCGGCGAGGAGGTCGCATGCTTCCCGCCGGTCAGCGGAGGCAGCGTTCGTGTATCGCGTCACCGCTGAGCCACTCTCCGCCGAGGCCCTCGCGGACGCCGTCACGGTGCCCGAGGCGGGCGGCGTCGCGGTCTTTCTCGGCGTGGTCCGCGACAGCAACGCGGGCCGTCGCGTGGTGGCCCTGGAGTACGAGGCCCACGTCCCCATGGCCGAGGCGAAGATGAAGGAGATCGGCGAGGCGGTCTACCGACGCTGGCCCGGGGTCAAGCAAGTCGCGATGGCTCACCGGATCGGCCGGCTGGCCATCGGGGAGGCCAGCGTGATCATCGCGGTCTCGGCCGCGCACCGGCGCGACGCCTTCCAGGCCTGCCACTTTGCCATCGACCGCCTGAAGGAGACCGTGCCCATCTGGAAGAAGGAGATCTTCGACGACGGCGCGGTCTGGGTCGGACTCCAGGGCGACTCCCTCCCGGGGGGGTAGGCGCGGGTGGGGGCCGTGTCCATGGATGGTCATCCCGGCCAGGCCCCGCCGGACGCGATGCGCCTGCTCGACGCGGTAAGGGTCGCCGTCGCCCGCCATCGGCTCCTCGATCCCGGCGACCGCGTCGTCGTCGCCGTTTCCGGCGGCCCTGACTCCGTCGCGCTCCTCCACGCGCTCACGCGCCTCCGGGCTGCCTACGCCCTCGAGCTCCACGTCTGCCACGTCCATCACGGCCTCCGGGCGGAGGCGGACCAGGACGCGACGTTCGTCCGGGATCTCGCCGCGCGCCTCGGCTGCCCGGCGACGGTCGAGCGCGTCCGGGTCCCCCACGCGCCGGGCCGCTCCCCCGAGGCCGCCGCCCGCGCGGCCCGATACGCCGCGCTCAACCGAGCGGCGTGCGCGGTCGACGCCACGCGGCTGGCGCTCGGCCACACCGCCGACGACCAGGCCGAGACGGTGCTCATGCGCTTCCTCCAGGGCGCGGGTCCACGGGGCCTGGCGGGGATTCCCGTGCGCCGCGGGCGCCTGATCCGGCCGCTCCTCGGGGTGGACCGAGCGACGGTCCTCGTGCACCTGGCCGCGCACGGGTTGCGGTGGGTCGAGGACGCGACGAACCACGACCCGAAGCTCCTCCGCAACCGGGTGCGCCACGAGCTGATCCCCCTGCTCGCGGCCCACGGGTGGCCGCGGATCCAGGCGGGGCTCCTCCGGACGGCTCGCGCGTCGCGGGAGACGGTAGAAGCCCTCGACAGCTTGCTCGCCCCGCGCGCGACCTCGGCCGTCTGGCCGGGGCTCGGCGGGTGGGCCCGCGACCTGGCGGGGCTCCAGCGCCTCCCCCCGGGGGCGACGAAGGCGCTCCTCCGGCTGGCGCTCGCGGAGGTGGTGGGGCGGCCCGAGGTCCGGGCAGGCCTCCGGGCGTCCCACCTCGATCAGCTGGCCGGGCTGCTGACGGCTGCCGTGGGTGCGCGGGTGCGCCTGCCGGGAGGGCTGGTCATCGAGCGCGCCCGCGACGCGCTCTGGGTTGCGGCGCGGGCCGAGCCGGCTGCGGCGATGCGGCTCGCGATTCCCGGTGAGACCGCCCTGCCCGCGTTCGGCCTGCGCGTGGTGGCGGAGATGGGCGAGCCTCACGGGCGCCGCCCACCCGATTCGGCGTGGGAGGTGTGGTTCGACGCGACGGCCCTCCCGGCGGCGCTCGAGGTCCGACCTCGCCGCGCGGGCGACCGCGTCGTGCCGTTCGGGGCCGGCCGGCCGGTCCGGGTCGCGGGCCTGCTGGCGGAGGCCGGGATCCCGCGCGCGGTCCGCGGCCAGTGGCCGCTCCTCGTCGCCCGCGGGGTGGAGGAGGAGGCGGTGCTGTGGGTGGTCGGGGTGCGTCGCGGTGCCGCGGCGCCCATGACGCCGACGACCAGCGTGATGCTGCGGGTCCGGGCCGTCTTGGACCCGCCGCAATCTTCGAGGGAGGACTCCACGTGAGGCCAGCTTCACTGATCCGGTTCGTTCTCGCGGCCACGTTGGTGCTGCTCGTCGCCCCGCCCGCTCCGGCCCAGGCTCCGACGACGGTCGATCCCAAGGCGATCCTGGAGAGCCTCGAGCGAGCCTTCGTCTCCGTCGCCGAGCGGGTGATGCCGGCCGTCGTGCACATCGACGCGACGCCGAAGGAGTCGCCGCGCGAGCGCGGCTCGCGCGACC
This sequence comes from uncultured bacterium, assembly GCA_964509395.1. Taxonomy (GTDB): domain Bacteria; phylum Methylomirabilota; class Methylomirabilia; order Rokubacteriales; family DASRDR01; genus CAZDYT01. The sequence continues at coordinate 1,075 of CAZDYT010000017.1, read as the reverse complement.
CGCGGGAACGCATGGCGCCGCCGGAGCGCCGGGAGTTCGAGCGCCGGTTCCGGGAGTTCTTCGGCGAAGACTTCGAGCGATTCTTCCGGTCGCGTCCGCCCGAGCGCCGAGAGAGCCGGAGCCAGGGCTCCGGCGTCATCGTGGACAAGTCGGGGATCATCCTGACCAACAACCACCTGATCGAGAACGCGGGGGAGATCGAGGTCCGGCTTTCGGACAAGCGGAAGTTCAAGGCCAAGGTCGTCGGGCGGGACCCCAAGACCGACCTCGCGATGGTCAAGATCGAAGGGGACGGTGACTTCCCGGTCGCCGAGCTCGGGGATTCCGACAAGATTCGCATCGGGCAGTGGGCGATCGCGGTCGGCAATCCGTTCGGGCTCGACCGCACGGTGACCGTCGGCGTCATCTCGGCGACCGGCCGTCAGGGGGTGGGCGTCGCGGCGTACGAGAGCTTCATCCAGACCGACGCGGCGATCAACCCCGGGAACTCCGGCGGACCGCTGGTGAACGTCGACGGCAAGGTCGTCGGGATCAACACGGCCATCGTGTCCGTGGGGCAGGGGATCGGGTTCGCGATCCCGATCAACATGGCACGCCGCGTGATGCCCCAGCTCCTGGCCACGGGCCGGGTGACGCGCGGCTGGCTGGGGATCCGCATCCAGTCGCTCACGGAGGACCTCGCGGCGTCGTTCGGCGCCAAGGAGGGCGACGGGGTCCTCGTGGCCGACATCATGCCGGGAAGTCCGGCGGACACTGCCGGCGTCAAGAGCGGCGACGTCATCCTCGAGTTCGACGGGCAGAAGACCCCCGAGGTTCCGGACCTCCAGCGCCTGGTCGCGGACACGCCCCCGGGCAGGACGGCGCGGGTGACCGTGCTCCGCGACGGGCGGCCCGAGACCCTGGAGGTCAAGGTCGGCGAGATGCCGCCCGACGAGCCGGTCGTGGCGTCCCGGGGGGTGGAGCGCTGGGGGTTGACCGTGCAGCCCATCACGCCGGAGCTGGCGCGGCAGTTCAAGCTATCGGGCTCGGGGGGCGTGCTCGTGTCCGAGGTGGAGGACGGCAGTCCCGCGGACCG
>CAZDYT010000016.1:8894-18349 GCA_964509395.1 uncultured bacterium | reverse complement strand
ACGGCGCCCGCAGCGGCGTGATACACCGCCAGGGGTGTTTCACGCGCACCGCTCCAGACGGCCTCAGGGCCGCCTCGTTTGTCGCCGCGAGGACGCCGGTGGGCTGTTCGCCGCGGCAGGCCCCGCCCGTGCCACGGCGTTCGTGAATAAATCCGCTTAAGACACGCCGAGCGCCTTGGCGGCCTTGTTGACGTCCCGCGGCTTGACCCAGAGGATGGCGCCGAAGCGCCCGGTACCCGCGACGACGGCATCGGTGGCCGTCACGTTGACCTTGGCCGCGGCCAGCTTCCCGAGGAGCTCCGCGCAGACGCCCGTCCGGTCGTCGCCCTCGATGAGGAAGGCGACCTTCGGCCCCGTGACCTTCCACTTGGCTTTCCGCGCCGCTGCCCGGAACGCCGCCGGGTCCCCGGGGACGAAGTCCAGCTGCGCCCGCTTCCCGACCGGAAATCCCGAGAACGCCAGCAGGTTCACCCCGGCGTCCTTCAGTACCGCGAGCGCCCTCGCCCCCTCCCCCGCCTTGTCCGGGACCATCGTGTAGAAGTACTGCACCCGCCGGATCGTCTCCGCCATCGTCCCCTCCCTCGTCGCCCGTGGGGCTATGAACCCGCACCGTCGGACGAAAAACCGCGCTGGCCGTCACCGTAAGCTAGCCCCGGGCGGGCGTCAAGGGGCCTCTTCCGCCATGGTATGCTCCCGCCGTGCGCGTGCTCTTGATCAGCAATTCGGGACGGCCGCTCTTCGAGCACTGCCGAGGCGCGATCGCGGCCTTCCTCGGCTCGGCCCGCCGCGTGGCCTTCGTCACCGCGGCCTCGCTCCGGGACGAGGCGGCTTACTACGAACTGGCCCGCGCCGCGCTCGAGCCCCAGTCGGGCCTCACCGTGGACCACCTCCGCTGGGACCGCGATTACCGGCCCACGCTGGAGCGCACCGAAGCGGTCTTCGTGGGCGGGGGGAATACCTATGCCCTGCTCAAGCGGCTGGGCGAATCGGGGCTCCTCGACGCGATCCGCGTGCGCGCGCGCGCAGGGCTCCCGTACGTCGGCAGCAGCGCGGGCTCCAACGTGGCCGGCCCCAACATCCTGACCACCAACGACTGGAACGTCGTCGGGCTGACCGCTTTCGACGCGCTGGGGCTGGTGCCGTTCACCGTCAATCCTCACTACAAAGAGACCGATCCGACCATGGCGCGGTGGAGCGAGACGCGCGACGAGCGGATCGCCGAGTATCTTCTGATGCGCGACCACCCCGTGGTCGGTATCGAGGAGGAAACCCTCGTGCGTGTCGAGGACGGCGTGGCGACCGTCCTCGGCACCGGCCGCGTCAAGCTCTTCATCCGCGGCCGCGAGCCCCGCTGGTGCGCGGCCGGCGCGCGGCTCGCCTTCTGACCGCGCGGGAAAGCCGGCCGCGTCAGACGGCCGGCGCCGGACGCGGGTTCCGGCGTCTTCCGGCAGCCGAGAGTCTCGAAACCGGGCTGTTCACGCGACGCCGACGACGCGGAGGCCGCAGGACCGGGCGGCGGTCCCGAGCGTGACGTCGTGGGTTGCCATGACCAGGTCGGTCCCCGCCGTGTCCCGTCACAGCATGACGGTTGCCAGATGAATGGCGTCCAGGGGTCCGAGTTCCGTAGGCAGCGGCTGCGCTGCGCGCGCCAGAATCGGGCGGTTAGGCTCTCCGAGCTCGATGGCCTCGGTCTCGAGTGTAAGCTGCCTTCAGCAGCGCGTCGGGTGCGCCCGCTTCAGGCGGTTCACCAGCCGCTCGGCCGCCCGGATCGGCTCGGGGACCCGGAACCGGGAGCAGGCGAGGGTCCAGCGGACGGCCCCTGACACCGTGACGCGATGCCCCGGGGACACGAAGATCGGGTTCACCCGCGCCCGGGTCCTCACCACCGCGCCGGCGGGCTCTCCGTCGACGAGGATCGGGCTCCAGTCGCCCCGCTCCGGGCCCGGGCGGCGATACTCCCCCACGAGCAATGACTTGGCGCAGCCGATACTGGGAAGGCCCAGAAGGACCCCGAGGTGGCAGGCCAGGCCGAAGCGACGGGGATGCGCCAGGCCGTGGCCGTCGAACAGACAGAGATCAGGGCGCCGGCGGAGCCGCTGGAAGGCGGCGAGCAGGAGCGGGCCTTCGCGGAACGTCAGGTAGCCCGGGACGTACGGAAAGGCGGGTGGTCCCGCCGCCACCGCGGACTCGACTACACGACCCTCGGGGAACGCCAGCAGGACGACGGCCGCCCAGGCCCAGCGGCCGTCCGGCCGATACGCGAGGTCGCCGCCAGCCACGAGCCTGAGGTGCCGCGGCCCGTCCCCGAGCCTCACGCGGGATCGGAGCTGTTCCTGGACCACCCGCGCCTCAGCGACCGTCCGGGGCCAGCCAGTGACGCGGTGACGCAGACGCATGGACCGCCGCCGGCGTCAGCGCTCGGTCCGGGCTCGGAGGTTGGAGTCGTTCGCGCCCGGGACTGGCTCACCGTCTTTGAGCGGCACCCATGAACCTGCCGTCCCGCAAATAGAGCGCCGGCGATCCCCGTCAAAGGCGAACAAACGGAGGCGATCCCTACTCCCAGGAAAGGAGACTCGAATGGTCCGCATGCGCTCGCCATGGCTTCTGGCCGGCATCCTCAGCGTCGCGGTCTTCCTCGCCACCAGCGTGAACCCGTCCGAGGCGCACCCACGGCGCCCGTCGCTCGCGCGGCTCCAGGCCGAGCTCGGGCTCAGCGACGACCAGGTGCGGGCGATCCATCAGCTTCACGTGGGGCAGTGGGAGGCACGGCACCAGCTGCGGAAGGCTCTGCGCGAGGCACGCACATCTCTCCGAGAGCTGATCTTGACGGGGGGGGACGAGGCCGCCATCCAGGCCAAAACCGCCGAGGTGCAGCAGCTCCTGGCTCAGGCCCTCCAGATGCGCGTGACCACGATGCGGGGGATCTCGCAGATCCTCACCCCCGAGCAACGGGAGAAGTTCCAGCGCCTGCGCTCCACGTGGCACTAACCCGAGGGCTAGTCGCCGCTGGCCGTGTAGGGGCAGATCTGGTTGTAGGCGCAGAAGCGGCACGCCTGGTAGGACGGCGTCGCCGCGAAGCGGCGGGCGCGGATGCCGGCCGCCGCCTCCCGCACGGCCTCGACCGCCCCGCGGGCGTCGTCCGCGGTGGGGACGTGGCGCCCCACGACCCCCGACTCCAGAAACCGCAGCTCGACCCGCGCCGGTAGCTGGCCGAACATCGCGCGCCACGCGAGCGCGTAGAGCTTGAGCTGGAGGCTCTCGGCGGCGCGCGCGTCGGCGCTTGCCGCCTCCCGAACGTCGGAGGACTTGTAGTCGATGATGACCGCCTCGCCGTCGGCCTCGTCGACGCGATCCCAGCGCCCCCGCACGCGGTCCGGTCCCAGATTGAAGCCGAACTCCCGCTCGACGTGCGCCGGCTTGGCGCCGGACGCCTCCTCCTCGTGCCAGAACCGCGTGATCGCCTCGCAGCCGGCCTGCTTGCGCGCGGCCTCGTGCGCCCAGGTCAAGAACCCCTCGTTCCGCCACTCCCGCTCGAACACGTCGAGCAGATCCTGGAGCGGCGTGTAGAGCCCTGCCGCGCGACGGCGGAGGTAGTGCTCCACGACCCGATGGAGCGCCTCGCCGTACACGACGCTGTGGTGGCGGCGGATCGGCACGCGAAGCAGATGGATGTAGCGGTACTTGAGCGGGCAGGTCTGGTAGTCGTCCACCTGCCGGTGCGAGAGCTCGAGCGGCGCATCGGGCGGGAGCGGCGGTTCCTCCTTGAAGGCCCAATCCCCGGAGTGTCGGGGCGAGGCGGCGCGACGAATCTCCTCCAGCGCCGTACTCTTGGACGGCCACGCGGCGTCGCGCGGGAGGTCGAGGGCTTCCAGGACGAACTGGCTCGTCTTCCGCTCGCGCTTCCCACCGTAGTCGCGCGCCGAGGTGAGGTAGAGGGCCTGCCGGGCGCGCGTCATCGCGACGTAGCAGAGCCGCCGCTCCTCCTGGAGGTGGACGTCGCCGGACGGCGGCGGGTCCTTGATCAAGGCGTCGGGGAGCTCCAGGACATCGCTCCGATGGGGCCAGGGGAAGCGGCCCTGGACGAGCCCCACCACGAAGACCACCGGGAACTCGAGCCCCTTGGCCTTGTGGACGGTCAGGACGTGAACCGCCGGCACGTCGACTTCGGCTTCCGCGACCGCGGGGTCCTCCCCGGCCTCGATCAGCGCGTCTAGGTGGTTGACGAACTCGCGGACCCGATCCGAGCGGAGGACGCCCGTCGCTTCCTGCAGCCGACGGAAGAACTTCGCGATGTTCTGGACCTCCGCCTCCTCGCGGGCGCTCGCGGCCTTCGACATCCGCGCGAGCCACCCCGAGTCTTCGAGGAAGCGGTAGAGGAGCTCTCCAGCCGGCAGCTCGGCCGCGAGCGTCATGTAGCGCTCCAGATCCTTCGTGAGCCGGCGAACGGCCTCCGCCCCCTCGGCCGACACGCCGTCCCGCATCTCGGGAAGCTCGTCGATCCCGCGCAGGACGTCGAAGAGCCAGCGGTTCCGCCGGTCGGCGTAGGTGTTGCACCGGATCAGGTCCACCGGCGGGACCCCGTAGAGCGGCGAGGCGGCGAGATGGAAGAGGCTCACCGCATCGTCGGGATGGGCGATGACCCGGAGGACGGCGATGAGCAGGCGCACCTCGGGCCGGCCGTAGAGGCCCTCGTTGCCGGAAAAGGTCCAGGGGATCTCGCGCATGTTGAGCGACCGGAGGAACGGCTCGGCGTCGTTGTTGGAGCGGACCAGGATCGCGACGTCGCCGTACCGGTAGTCGCCGGTGGCCACCAGCGCCGCGATCTTCGCCGCCACCGCGTCGGCTTCCTGGGTCACGGTCTCGAAGGGAAGGTGGACCGGCTCGGGCCCGGGGCCGTGCACGGAAGCGAGGCGCTTGTCGATGCCGGCGGCGACCTCGAGGCGATCGGGATCGTTGTAGCGGATGAGGCGGTACGCCGCGTCCAGGAGCCGCTGGCCCGAGCGGTAGTTCTCGGCGAGAACCACCCGGCGCGCATCCGGATACGCGCGGTCGAAGCCGAGGATGTTCCGCATCGAGGCGCCCCGGAAGCGGAAGATCGCCTGATCGTCGTCCCCCACGACCGTCACGTTCCGGTGGCGCGCCCCGAGGAGCTTCACCAGCTCGAACTGGGCGTAGTTCGTGTCCTGAAACTCGTCGACCAGGACGTACCGAAAGCGCCGCTGGTAGTGGTCGAGGACGTACGGCCGCGCGCGGAAGAGCCGCAGCACGTACACGATCTGATCGCCGAAGTCGATGACGCCCTCCCGAGCCATCAGGGCCTGATACGCGGCGTAGGTCCGGGCGAGCTCCAGCGCGCGGGCCGCGCGGTCGCGCCCCGCGACGTCGTCCGGGCGCGCGGCCGCCTCGGCCGCCACCGCCTCCGCGTACGCGCGGTACTCCTCCGGGGAGATATCTTCGTCCTTCGCCCGGCCGAAGAGCGCGATGAGCGCCTGGAGGTGCCGGGTCGGATCCCCGAGCGGGCGATACTGGTCGAGCGGCAGCTCGAAGAGGTACGAGCGGAGGAAGAGCACCTGCTCGGCCCGGTTGAGGACCCGGAACGCGGGCGTCAGCCCGACCTCGAGCGCGTTCTCCCGCAGGAGCCAGTCCCCGAACGCATGAAAGGTCGAGATACGGACGTCGGCGTAGCCGTACGGGACCAGCACGTCCACCCGCTCCTCCATCTCGGCCGCGGCCTTGTCGGTGAAGGTGAGCGCGAGGATGTCCTCGGGACGCGCGCGACGCGTCGCGATCAGGTAGGCGATGCGCCGGGTCAGGACCGTGGTCTTCCCGGTCCCGGCCCCGGCGACGATCAGGAGGGGCCCGTGGTCGTGGGTGACCCCGGCGATCTGGGCGGGATTGAGGCCCTCGAGGATCCGCGCGATTGCAGGGTCGTCACGAGCCGGAGGCGTCGAAGCGCCGGAGCCCATCGGCCCATCCTAGCCTCTTCCGCCGGACGCCGACAAGCGCGGGGCGAGCGGGGGGCGCTCGCCTCGCTGAGCGGGCGCCATCTGACGAGCGCCCGCGACAGGTCTTCGGCCTAGGCGCGGACCCCGGTGACCTCCTCGGGAACCTCGGCAGCCACGTCCGGCTCCTCTTCCCGGCGCCCCTCGAGGGTCAGCAGCCCGTGCGGGCGGAAGATCATGAGGACCATGAGGAGGAGGCCGAAGACCAGCATCCGGTAGACCTGGAACTCCCGGAACATCTCGGGGAAGGCAACGAGCAGCGCCGCCCCCAGCAACACACCCAGCAAGTTTCCCATTCCCCCCAGGATCACCATGGCCAGGATGTTCACCGACTCGGTGAACAGGAAGTTGTCGGGGAACACCGAGCGCTGCCACGAGGCCAGGAAGCTGCCGCCGATCCCCGCGAACGAGGCGCCCATGGCGAAGGCCTGGAGCTTGGCCACCGTGGTGTTGATCCCCATGGCCCGGGCCGCCAGCTCGTCCTCCCGGATGGCCTGCCAGGCCCAGCCGATGCGGGAGTCGCGGAGGCGGGCTGAGACGATGAGCACGACGACGAGGGCGGTCAGGAACATGTAGTAGTACTCGATGTTGCGCGCGATGACGAGCCCGGCGAAGGCCGGAGGGTCGATGGCGATGATCCCGTTCGGACCCCCGGTGATGTTCACCGGCGGCCGGTCCAGGTTGATCAGCAGGAGGTAGGTGATCTCTCCAAACCCCAGCGTGACGATCGCCAGGTAGTCGCCCCGCAGCCGCAGCGTCGGGGCCCCGATCAGGATCCCGGAGACGGCCGTCGCTGCGACGATGATCGGGAGAGCCAGCGGGAACGGCAGGTGGACGCCGAAGTGGGGGGAGGCCAGGAACGCGTAGAGGTACGAGCCGATGCCGAAGAAGGCGACGTAGCCCAGGTCGAGCAGTCCGGCGAACCCCACGACGATGTTCAGGCCGAGGGCCAGCGTGGCGTAGAGGCAGATGCGGGTCAGCACCCCCACGATGTAGTCGTTGGGTGCCAGGAGGGGCGCCACGAGGGCCAAGGCCCCCAGGCCGATGGTGACCCACCGCTGCCAGCGCGGGCCACCCACCCTAGGCTCCTCGAAGCGCCAAACCTGTGATCAGGGAGTCAAGCTTCATCCCGTGCGCGTCCCGGCCGAGATGATCGATGCGATGGGGATCGGCCACGGCGCTAGACTTTCTCCCAGTCGGGCAGCGACTCCCCCAGAAGCCCGGTGGGCTTGAAGACCAGGGTCAGGATCAGGATGGCGAAGACGATGACGTCCTTGAAGGCCGGGTTCAGGAACGTCACCGCGAGGCTCTCGGCGATCCCCAGGAGGAGACCCCCGAGCATGGCTCCTCGGATGTTGCCGATCCCCCCCAGCACGGCGGCCGTGAACGCCTTGAGCCCGGCCGAGTAGCCCATGAAGAAGTCGATCTGCGTATAATAGAGCCCGACCAACACGCCACCGGCGCCGCCGAGCGCCGAGCCCAGGAAGAAGGTCATCCCGATCACGCGGCGGATGTTCACCCCCATGATCGCCGCCATCTCCCGGTCCTCGGCCACCGCCCGAATCGACCGCCCCAGCGTCGTCCGCTGAACGAGTTGGTGGAGTCCCCACATCATGAGGATAGCCACGCCGATCATGACCAGCACGAGAATCGAGATGTTCACCCCGGCCACCTGGACCCGCCAGGTGCGCGGGAACAGGAGATTGGTCATGTACACCTTCATGCGGGCGCCCTGGGTCAGCATGACGGCGTTCTGCAGGAAGATGGAGGCGCCCACGGCGCTGATCAGAGGGCCGAGCCGCGTGGCTCCGCGCATGTAGAGCGGCCGGTAGGCGAAGCGCTCCAGGCACACGCCCAGCAACCCCGTTACGACCATCGCGTTGAGCAACATCAGCGGTACGACCCAAGCCGGGTGGAGGCCCCCGACCTGAGCGCCTATGAGAGCCGCGAGAACACCCCAACCCAGATAAGCGCCGATCATGAAGATGTCGCCGTGGGCGAAGTTGATCATGAACAGGATGCCGTAGACCATCGTGTAACCGAGGGCGATGAGCCCGTAGACCGTGCCGAGCGCGAGCCCGAAGACCAGCTGCTGAGGAAGGATCTGGAACAGCTCGACCACGGTCAGTTCTCCCCGAGGTACGCCCGGCGGATGTGGTCGGCGGCGAGCAGCGCCTGGGCCGTATCGTGGACGACGATCCGCCCGTTCTGCAGGACGTACCCCCGGCTGGCGATGCTCAGGGCCACGGTGGCGTTCTGCTCGACCACCAGGATCGTCGTGCCCTGGCGGTTGATGGTCTGGATGATGTCGAAGACCTGATCCACGAGGGCCGGCGCCAGCCCCATCGACGGCTCGTCCATCAAGAGAAGCCGCGGGCGGGCCATGAGCGCCCGGCCGATGGCGAGCATCTGCTGCTCCCCGCCCGACAGAGTCCCGCCGAGCTGCTGGGCCCGCTCCCGGACGCGCGGAAAGAGCGCATAGACCCGCTCGAAGTCCTCCTCCAGCTCGGCGGGCGTGGCCGTCCGCCGGGTGAAGGCACCCATGCGCAGGTTCTCCCACACCGTCATGCGGCCGAAGATCCGGCGCGCCTCGGGGACGAGAGAGATCCCACGCCGCACGATGACCTCGGTCGGCAGGCGGTCGATCCGCTCGCCCTCGAACTCGACGCGGCCGGCGCGGGGCTGGACAACCCCGAGAATCGTCTTCATGGTCGTCGATTTCCCCGAGGCGTTCCCGCCCAGCAGGCAAACGATCTCGCCCTGGCGCACCTCGAGAGTCACGCCTTTGAGCGCCCGAAGGGAACCGTAATAGGTGACCACCTCGCTGAGCTTAAGCATGGGCCGCCCGGCGTCCCAGATAGGCCTCGAGCAGCGCGGGGTCGTTTCGCACCTCCTCGAAGCTTCCCTCGGCGATCTTCGTGCCGTGGTCCAGGGCCACGACCCGCTCGCAGATGCCACGGACCACCCGCATGTCGTGCTCGATGAGGAGGATGGTGATCCCGCGGTCACGGATGCGCCGGATGTCGCGCATCAGCTCCTGGGTCTCGGTCGGGTTCATCCCGGCCGCGGGCTCGTCAAGCAGGAGGAGCCGCGGCGCCGTCCCCAGGGCGCGGGCGACCTCGAGGCGGCGCCGGTTGGCATAGGACAGGGTCCAGGCCAGATGATCGGCCCGGGGGAGCAGCCGCTCGCCGAACAGCGCGAGCGTTTCCGCCGCCTGACCCCGGGCCCGCTGCTTCTCCGCTCGCGTCCCCGGTGTCGCCAGTAGAATTCCGGCGATGCCGGCTCGGGTCCGACAGTGCATGCCCACCAGGACGTTCTCCAGGACGGTCATGTTGCCGAAGAGCCTCTGGTTCTGGAAGGTCCGGGCGATGCCGAGCGCGGTAATGGCGTGAGACGGCAGGGTGGTGAGGTCGTGCCGGCCCTGATCGAAGGCGACGCGGCCGGCCGTGGCCC
>CAZDYT010000016.1:0-8884 GCA_964509395.1 uncultured bacterium | reverse complement strand
CGCACAAGATGCGCCATTTCTACGTGGATCTGGCCGGCTGTGGCCCGGTGGATTCCCGTGATCACGTTGAACACGGTGGTCTTCCCCGAGCCGTTGGGGCCGATCAGCCCGACGATCTCCCCCTCCTCCACTCGGAGGTCGAGGTTGTGGACCGCCCTGAGCCCCCCGAAGTCCTTCGTCAGCCCTGCCGTCTCCAGCAGCACCATCCCCGGCCCAGATGACCGGCTACTTCACCACGACGGGCTTGACCAGCTCGAACCCCTTACCCCTGACCTGGTAGACGTAGAGCACCGGATTGGCGACATCGCCCTTCTCGTTAAAGGTGATGGACTGCCCGAGAATCCCCCGATAGTTCTTGGTGGCGCGCACCGCATCGCGGATGGCGGCCCGGTCGGTCTTCCCCACCTTGGCGACCGCCGTGAGAATGATGTTGGCCGCTTCGTACGCCAGCGGCCCGTAGGACGAGAGCGACCCGTACTTGGCCTCGTACGCCTTCACGAACTCGACCGCGGCCGGGACCTTCTTCATGTCCGGGACGAAGAACGTGACGTAGTTCCCCTCGGCCGCCCCCCCGGAAGCCTCGATGTAGTCCACCGGCTCGAACTGCCCGTCCGGTCCGACCATGCGGACGTTCAGGCCCACATCCGGGAGCTGCTTGGCGATGAGGGCGGCGTCGGGCGCCCAGAGGACCGGCACGATGACGTCGACGTCCTTGGGGATCGTGCCCAGGACCGCGCGGAAGTCCTTGTCCCCCGACCGGATGACGTAACGGAGGGCCGTCACCCCCAGGGCCTTCGCCTTCTTCTCCACCTCGTCGGCGCCCACCCGTGGCCCCGTGGTCCCGTCGTCGAAGATCGCGAGCTTCTTCGCCTTCAGCTCCTGCACGGCGAAGATCGCCATAGCCGGCCCCTGAAAGTCGTCCCGGGCGCAGACCCGGTTGGTCACCTTCAGACCGCGGTCGGTGACCTTCGGGCTGCTGCAGCCGGGGCTGATCATCGCGAGGTTCGCCCGCTCGAAGACCTCCGAGGCCGGGATACAGATGGCGCTGGCCACCCCGATCACCACGCCGAGGACCGCCGGATCGGCGACCGCCTTCTCCGCCGCGGCCACCCCCGCCTGCGGGTTGTTCTGGTCGTCTAGCTCGAGGACCTCGATCTTCTTCCCGAGCACGCCTCCTTTCTTGTTCCAGTCCTCCGCCGCCAGCTTGACGGCGTTCGCGAGCTCCTGACCCATCTTGGCCAGGGGGCCCGTGATCGGCCCTTCCACACCAATCTTGACCACCTGCTGAGCCTCGACCGCCGGCGGCCCGGCCACCGATCCCAGCACCAGCGCGGCCATCCCCAACATCACCACGATGCATCGCCCGTAGCCCATCGCCTGTCCCTCCCTGGTTGTCCTCACGTCCTGACGGCGGCGTTCCAACGCCGGCCGACCTCCAGAACCTCCTCCCCTTACGCACCTCCTCTCGGCAAGCGCGCGCCTCGAGATTACCCGTCAGCGCCCGTACGCCAACAGCCCTTCTCGCGTCACCCGGTGGAGCGCGCGCGCGAACCGGCTGACCGCGTCGTCGATGTCCGCCTCTGTCATCACGGCAGACGTCCAGGCGTGGCTGCCCCCGAGGACGTCGAGCCCTTCCAGGAGCATGGCCGCGTGGAGCGCGTGCAGGACCGGCGGCCGGATGCTCTCGATGAGCCGCGCGGGCGGGACCGCGTGGACGAACTCGGCCGGATCGTGAATCGCCGGCAGGTCGTCGCCCACGATGATCCGCTGGATCGAGCGGCAGCCGTACGCACTCCCGGAGACGCCGGCGTTCGCCATCGCCTGGTTCATTCCCGCCCGAAGCCGCTCCCCCATCGCCGCGGCCCGGTCCTGGAGCGACCCGTCGGCCAGAAGCTCGAGCGCCGTGACACCCGCCGCGGCCGCGAGCGGATAGGCGCTGAAGGTGCCCATGTGTCGGACCCGCTTCCGGCGGTTCCAGGCCGTGTCCTCGCGGAAGGCGATGTCGCTCATGATCTCGGCACGGCCCGCCAGGGCCCCCGACGGCATGCCGCCGGCCACGATCTTCGCGAAGGTCGCCAGGTCCGGCGCCACCCCGAAGTATTGCTGGGCCCCGCCCGGCGCCAGGCGGAAGCCAGTGACCACCTCGTCGAAGATGAGGAGAGTGCCGTGGCGGGCGGTCAACTCACGGACCGCCGACAGATACCCGGGCGGGACCGGCACGGTCCCCGCTAGAGGACCGTCGGCTTCCAGGATGACGGCGGCGACGTCGCCGGGCCTGAGCGCGGCCTCCATCGAGTCGAGATCGTGGAGCGGCACGGCCCGCATGGTCTGCGCGACGACGCCCGGCACCCCGTTCGACGACGGCACGTCGAACGGCGGCATGTACCCGATCATCGCGTAGTCGTGCCAGCCGTGGAAGTGGCCGTGGATCTTGACCACGACGTCCCGGCCCGTGTGGCCTCGGGCCAGCCGCATCGCCAGCATGGTCGCCTCGGTCCCGGAGAGGAGGAAGCGGACCATCTCCGCACAGGGCACGAGGCGGGTCACCAGCTCGGCCCACCGGACCTCCAGCGGCGTCGGTGCCGACGGGTGGGTGAACCGCTCCGCCTGCTGCTGGATCGCCTTCACGATCGCCGGATGACCGTGGCCGAGCATGAGGGCCCCGTGACCGGTGCAGAGGTCGAGGAACTCGTTGCCGTCCACGTCCCACTTCCAGCAGCCCTGGGCGTGGTCCATGTAGAGCGGGAACGGCACGATCCGCCGGACGTCGTGGTTGATCCCCGACGGGATGAGCTGCCGAGCCCGCTCCCACAACGCCATCGAGCGCGGGAATCGGGCGCGGTACTCGGTCGCGATAGTCGACGCGGTCACCAGCGCACTCATCGTCGACACCTCCCGTGTCGGTCTCGAGTCAGCGGTCACTCGGTGGCGAGATCGCGGGTCACTGGGGCGGGTGGGCGTCAGTCGTGGCCCTTCGCCGCCTCCGCCTCGAGCCGGTCGTAGTCGATCGCCGGACCCCGGGCAGTCTGCGCGCGGTGCGTCTCGAGCCCCTTCAGGATGAGGGCGAGGGCGTGGTTGTAGGGCGTCGGCACCCCGAGCCGACTCGCCTCGCGCACCAGCGCCCCGTTGAGCGCGTCGATCTCCGTCCGCTTGCCCTGCTCGACGTGCTGGAGGGTCGAGGGCTTGTTGTACTTCTTCCGGCAGTGGTCCTTGATCGTCCGCATCGGGTCGGGGTCGGTGAGCTGGACGCCCTTGGCGCGGACGACGGCCAGAACTTCCTCGACGATCTTCGTTTGCAGCTCGTCCACCGGCGGCGTGCGGACGATCTCACCCAGTCGCAGGCCCGTGACGGCGCTGATCGCGTTGATGCCGCAGTTAAGGACGAATTTGTTCCAGATGTGGGCGAGGATGTTGTCGACGACCACCGGTGTGAAGCCGGCGCTGACCAGGGCCCGCTCGGTCTCGCGCAGGCGCTCCGTCGTCCGCCCGTCGAGCTCGCCGATCCAGGTCGGCGCCGCGTGCGTGTGCGTCACGTGACCCGGGCCCCGGAGGGCGGCGCTGTGGTTGGAGGTGCCTCCCATGACGCGCCCGGCGCCGAGGACCTCGCTCAGGATCTCCACGTTGCCGATGCCGTTCTGGAGGGTCAGCGCGAACCCCGCGTCGCCGAGCACCCGCCGCGCCGTTTCCGCCGCCTCCCGGGTCGAGTTGGCGTCGGTGAGGATGATCGCGCAGTCGACCGGCGACACGTCCCCGGCCCCGCTCGCCGCCCTGATCGAGATCCAGAGATCCCCGGTGATGCCGTCGAGGTGCAGACGGTCCCGCCGGATCGCGTCGACGTGTTCCTGCCACACGTCGACGAGCGTCACGTCGAACCCGGCCCGCGCGAGGAGCCCGCCGTACAGCGAGCCCATGCTTCCGGCGCCGATGACACAGAACCGCATCGCATCACGCCTTCGGTTCACGGTGGCTCCGGAGGCATCCGGGCCGACAAGCCCTACGATTCCCCCTTCGCGCCAGGCCAACTATCGTATAGGGCTTCCCCACGCGTCAAGGGGCCCAGGGACGCCGGCGGTCGCGGGCCGCCGTCTGACGGCGAGCGCGCTGGCGACCACGGCGCCCCATCAAACTGCACCAGGTTCGGGACCAGCGCTTGAACGGGTGACCGCCACGATGCCGGTCCGTCCCTTACGGGGGATGACGCTGGTCGCCGTGCGCCACGAGCGGGATCACCAGGGGCGGCAGTATGGCAGCGCCGAGCATCCGGCCGCCACGTTCCGATCGGTCGCCACGGGAGGCCTGCCCACCGCGATTGATCCGGTTGCTGACGCGGCCGTTTCGAGCGGACATCCTGGCTTCCCGACGGCCGGGCGCTCCACCGTGGTGACTAGGGGCAGGCTAGGTGGGCCGGGCGGCATTGTCAAGGGGTGCGATCTGCCTCATGAGGCCCCGAGAAATGCGACCCTGGAGGCCGCCAGAGCCTCGCGCTTGGTGAGAGGGGAGCCGAGGCGGCGCATCGCCGGGCTGAAGGTTGCGGGGACTCCGCCGATCTGCTAGGGTCTCCCCCGCATGATTCGGGCCGGCTCGGGCGTGGTGACGGGAAAGCGGGCCGACGAGGCGGCGCTGGACGCGACGCTCCAGGCGATGGCGGCGAGCGGCGTCGAGCACCCGGACTTCGCCCTCGTCTTCACCACGGGCGATGCTTACCCTCTCGCTCACGAACTGCTCCACGCGGTACGGCGGGTAACCGGCGCACGGGCCGTCATCGGCGCGAGCGCTGCGGGCGTCCCGACCGAGGGCGGCGAGGTGGAGCAGGTCCCGGCGGTCGGCAACGGCGAGTTCGCCCCGGTCGGCCCGACGAACTTCTTCCACACCTACACCGGCGCCCTCGTCGTCTTCCCCGAGCCCGCCGACCCCGCCGGGCCGGCATGAATCGAGCCGATGGGTCCGCGCGTCCAAGAGGCGGGCAGGGAACCATGACGAGGCGCGACCTCATGCTCATCACGGCCCTCCTCCTCGGCGTCGTCGCCAGCGCCTTGGCGGCCGACGTCGTCGAGGACTGGTCCACGCAGCCGGTCGGGACGAAGGGGATCCCGCCGCCCTGGCAGAAGCAACGCTGGGGCAGCCCTGCCTACGACTTCACCGTCGTCGAGGACGGCGGGCGGAAGGGGCTGCACCTCAAGAGCGCCGGCGACAGCTCGAACATCAGCAAGGAGATCAAGGGCAAGGTCACCCTGAAGGAGACACCGATCCTCGAGTGGAGCTGGAAGGTCGTCACCCTCCCCAAAGGCGGGGACTCGCGGCGGAAGGAGACGGACGACCAGGCCGCACAGATTTACGTGACGTGGCCGCGCTTCCCCGAGGCGGTGCGCTCGCGGATCATCGGCTACATCTGGGACACGACCGCGCCGGCCGGAGCGATCGTGAAGAGCCAGAAGACCGGGACCGTCACCTACGTCGTCGTGCGCTCCGGCGCCGCCGACCTCGGGAAGTGGATCACCGAGCGGCGGAATGTCCGCGAGGACTTCAAGCAGATCTACGGGGAGGAGCCCGAGGACCCGGGCGTGATCTCCTTCGGGATCGACTCCGACGACACCAAGAGCACGGCGGAGTCCTTCATGGGCCCGATCCTCTTCCGGAAGCCGTAAGAGCGCTCACCCGCAACCCCGATCCTCCCCTCTGGCTGCGAGGGAAACGGAGTGCGGCTCAGCGGCCGTAGACCGGGGTGAGCCAGGCACGGTAGGCCGGCTTCTCGCCGCGGGCTACCGAGAAGTAGCACTCCTCGATGGCGCGCGTCACGGGACCCGGCCGCGCGCCGTCGCCGAGCGGGAGCCGGTCGATCGACAGGATCGGCGTGATCTCCCAGCCGCTCCCGCAGAGGAACGCCTCCTGCGCGACGTAGAGCTCGGTGCGATCGACCTCTCGCACCTCGGGCGCGAGCCCGAGCTCCTTCCGACAGAGCTCGAGGAGCGTCGCGCGGGTGATGGACTCGAGGATGTCCGCGGTCACCGGCGGCGTGATCGGCACGCCTCCACGCACCAGGAAGCAGCAGGCGCCCGGGGCCTCCGCGAGCTTGCCCCGGGAGTTCAGAAGGAGCGCTCCGTCGTAGCCGTTGGCCTTGGCCTCGAGCATGGCCAGTCGCCCGTTCTGGTAGTTCGCCGAGCACTTGATCCGCGGTGGCATGCTAGCGTCCGCGATGCGCATCCATGACGACACGCCCACGGTGATGCCGGCCTTCGTGCTGAGCCTGCGGGGGAGGGCGTCGACGGCCAGCCCCACCGGTCCCGTCGCCTCCATCGGGCCGTCCGCCTCGAGGTAGGCGCTCTGGCGGATGTGGACGTCCTCACGGTATTCGTTCTTCCGGAGGACCTCGAGGATCGAGGACGAAAGCTCCTCCCGGGTGAACGCGTGCTCCAGGCGCATGAGTCGGAGGGAGTCGTAGAGGCGGTCGATGTGCTCCTTGAGCCGGAAGACGTAGAGCTCCCCCTGCTGTGGGTTCCAGTAGGCCCGGAGCCCCTCGAAGACCGACGTGCCGTACTTCACGGCGCCCGACTGGACGTGGATGAGGGCCTCCCCGTAGGGGACGATTCGGCCGTTCAGGTAGAGGTAGCGGGATGCTGCCACGAGCAGACCTCCTGGATTGATGTTACGCCGTTCATCGGCGGATACGCGGGTCGGGCTGGGTCATCAGCTCCTCGAGCTCGCCGGGACGGATGATCGCCACGTCACCCCACATCGTGCATTTGAGCGCGGCGAGCGCCGTCCCGCAGTCCTGCGCGTACTGCACGTCGTGCCTGGTCAAGAACCCGTAGAGGAAGCCCGCGGCGAAGGCGTCTCCGGCGCCGAGCCGGTCGGCCACGACCTCCAGCGGGTAGAGCCGCGTCGGGCGATGCGGGCGATCGGCGAGGACGACCGAGCCCTGGTCACCGAGCGTGAGGGCGACGATCGCCTTGGGCGCCCGCCGCCGCAATGTCTCCGCGACCGCTTCCGGCTCGCCCTCGCACCCGAAGAGCCGACGGGCGTCCTCGAGCCCGATGAAGAGGATCTCCACGCGGGGCAGCACGCGGTCGAGGTAGCTCGCGGCCTCCTCGGGGGACCAGAGGGCGGCGCGGTAGTTCACGTCCAGCGAGACCACCGCGCCGCCCGCGTGAGCCTCCTCGACCGCCCGACCCGTGAGGCCGCGTGGCCGCTCGCCCAGCGCGGGGGTGATCCCGGTCACGTGGACCACGCGGCTCCGGCGAACCACCTCCCAATTCACTTCGGCCTCGCCGAGCGTCGTGAAGGCGGAGTCCTGCCGATCGTACAGGACGCGGATCGGCCGCGGGGGCACGCCGTACTCGAGGAAGTACGTCCCGATGCGGCCCCGGGCCCGCCAGACCACGGGCGCGACGTCCACACCATGCGCCTTGAGCTCGCGGGCGCAGCGCTCGCCCCAGGGATTCGAGGGGAGCGCGGAGAGCCACGCCGTGCGGAGGCCGAGGCGCGCCAGGGCGCAGAGCACGTTGGCCTCGGCGCCCCCGAACGACGCGTCCAGCTCTTGAGCCTGCTCGAGCCGGATCGGCGCGCGGGAAGCGAGACGCAGCATCACCTCCCCGAGGCCGACGACGTCGTAGAGCGGCTCGGTCGCCCTCACACGCGCCCACCCTTTAGCAGGCGCTGAGACGCCGCATGCAGCGACACCTTAGCCCGACTGATTCATGAACGCCGCGGCACGGGCGGGTCCTGCCGCGGCGAACAGCCCACCGGCGTCCTCGCGGCGAAGAACGAGGCGGCCCTGAGGCCGTCCGGAGGGGTGCGCGTGAAACACCCCCGGCGGTGTATCACGCCGCTGCGGGCGCCGCCGGGTACCCGCTTGCGGGTGCCCGTTCGCCGCATCACCCGCCCGTCCATCATGCCCTTCGCGAATTATCCGCGTTAGCGCATCAGGGGGGAGGCAGGCCCGATCCGTTCGCCGGCCGGACTCAGGTCGGGCCGGCCGCGACGCGCAAGCCGAGCGCGTCCCGGGCGAGATGGCCAAGGCGAACGGCTTGGCTTTGCCAAGAGGGCCGTCGGAAGGGGGGCGGAGCCTCCCTCCGAAAGATCTACGTCGCCGTCCAGCCGCCATCCACATAGAGCGTCTGCCCGGTCATGTAGTCGGACGCGGGGGACGACAGGAACAGAATGGTGCCGATCAGGTCGTCCACCTCGCCCGTGCGCCCGTCGGAATGCGACGCGTCACCCGCTCCACCCACTCGGGGTTGGCGAACAGCGGCTCCGTGAGCTTCGTGCGGATGTAGCCGGGGCCGATGGCGTTGACCTGGACGTACGGGGCCCACTCGACGGCCAGCGCGCGCGTGAAGGCGGCGAGCCCACCCTTGCTCGCGGCGTAGATCACGCCCGTCGGCAGGCCGACCCGCGCCGCGATCGACGCGACGTTCACGACCTTGCCGCTCCGCTGGGGCAGCATGATGCGGCCAGCGGCCTGGGCGCAGAAGAAGGCGGCGCGGAGGTTCAGGTTGACGACGGTATCCCAGTCCGCCTCGCTGAACTCGATCGCCGGATGTCGAATGTTGGTCCCGGCGTTGTTGACGAGAATGTCGAGCCGCCCGAGCCCCCTCACGGCACGCTCGAAGAGCGCGGGGATGCCGTCGAGCCGCTGCAGGTCGATCGGGTGGACGAGGGCGCGCCGCCCGAGCTTTTCGATCCGCGACGCGACCTGCTCGAGCGCCGCCTTGTCGCGGCTCGCCAGGATCAGGTCGCAGCCCGTCTCGGCCAGCGCGCGGGCCGCGGCGGCTCCGATGCCGCGGCTCGCGCCGGTGACGATGGCCACCTTCCCGGCGAGGTCGGGGATCGCGCCGGTCACGCGGAACAGGCTACCCGCCCGGCGCGCCGCGAGTCAAACGGCCAA
>CAZDYT010000015.1:2292-18723 GCA_964509395.1 uncultured bacterium | reverse complement strand
GACGTTGAGGACCCGGAGGAAGCCGAAGATGAGCGACAGCCCCGCCGCCGCGAGGCCGTAGAGCCCGCCGAGGAGGAGGCCGAGGACGAGCTGCTGGAGGAGGAGCCTCACGCGCGGACCGCCAGCGGGCCGAGGTAAGCCCGGCGCACCTCCGGATCGTCCAGGAGCGCGGGGCCCGGACCTTCGCGGGTGACGCGCCCGCCTTCGAGGATGTAGGCGCGGGCAGCCCGGCCGAGGGCGGCCTGGACGTTCTGCTCGACCAGGAGGATGGCGACGCCGCCGCGGCGCACCTCGTCCAGAACCCCCAGGATCGACTCGACGACGCGGGGGGCGAGGCCGAGCGACGGCTCGTCGAGCATGAGGAGCCGCGGGCGCGTCATGAGGGCCCGCCCGATCGCGACCATCTGCTGCTCGCCCCCGGAGAGGGCGCCCGCGAACTGGCGCCGGCGCTCGCGAAGGTGAGGGAAGATCGCGTAGACCTGCTCGAGGGTGGCGCGCCGCTCGCGTCCGGCGCGCGGGCTGAAGGCGCCCAGCTCGAGATTCTCCTCGACCGTCATCCGGGAGAAGAGCCGGCGGCCCTCGGGCACCAGCGCGATGCCGCGCGCCACGATCGCGTCGGCGCGCGTCCCGGTGAGGACCGCGCCCTCCCAGAGGACGCGGCCGGCCCGGGGCCGGTGGAGCCCGGCGATGCACCGGAGGAGCGTCGTCTTCCCGGCGCCGTTCGAGCCGACCAGCGCGACGATCTCGCCGGAGGCGACGGCGAGCGTGACGCCGGAGAGGGCGCGGAGCCCGCCGTACGCCGCCTCCACCCCCACCACCTCAAGCATCCCCGTGCCTCCCGCCGGTCTCTTCGCGTCCCCCGCGCCCCAGGTAGGCGTCGATCACGACGGGGTCGCCGGCGACCGCGGCCGGCGGCCCCTCGGCGATCTTCTCGCCGGCGCTCAGGACGACGATGCGGTCGGAGAGGTCGAGGAGGGCCCAGACGATGTGCTCCACCAGCATCACCGTCACGCCCTCCGCCCGAAGCCCGCGGATCAGCGCCATGGTGCCCCCGGTCTCGGCCGGGGTGAGGCCGGCCATGAACTCGTCGAGGAGGAGGATCCGTGGCGCCGTGGCGAGCGCCCGGGCCAGCTCGAGCCGCTTCCGATCCATCACGCTGAGTCGGGCGGCCGGCACCTCGGCCCGGGCCTCGAGGCCGACCCGGCCGAGGAGCCGCCTGGCCTCGGCCACCGGATCGCCGCCCGCCGTGCGGCCTCGCCCGTAGAGGCGGCCCACCAGGACGTTCTCGAGCGCGGTGAGCGCGAGGAAGGGTCGGACGTGCTGGAACGTGCGCGCGATCCCGGCCGCCGTGATCCGGTGGGGGGGCTGGCTGGTCAGGTCCTGGCCCGCGAGGCGGATCCGGCCGGCGTCGGGGCGGAGGGCTCCCCCGATCAGGTTGAAGAGCGTCGTCTTCCCGGAGCCGTTCGGCCCCATCACGCCGAGCACCTCGCCCTCGCGCAGGGCGAAGCTCACCTCCCGGACGGCACGGACGCCGCCGAACGCCTTCGAGACGCGCTCGACCTCGAGGAGGGCCGGGCCGCCGCGCCCGGCGGCGTCGTCCACGGGCGACGCCGGGCTGCGACGGGGGTCGGCCACGGCGCTAGCGCTTGGCGAACGGCGGGGCGGGGTACCCGAAAGCGGCGGTGGCGAACTCCTTGGGCCAGACCAGCTCCTGCTTCCCGTTGAGCCACTGGAGGATCACGGACCGGACGATCCCCGTGCCGTCGGGGCGGAACTTGACCGACCCGATGACGGTCGTCAGGTCGGTGGCAGCGATGGCGTCCCGGATCTTGCCGGGCTCGGCGGCACCGGCCCGGGTGATGGCGGCGGCCAGGATCTGGACACACGCGTAGGCGGGACCGGTGATGGGATCGGCCGGCCGGCCGATCCGCTTCGTGTGGGCCTCGTTCAGCTCCTTGACGCCGGGATAGCGGACCGTGTGGTGCCAGCCGGGAGCCAGGAGGATGTAGTCCCCGTCCTTGCCCAGGTTCTTCGACCAGACGGGCGCATCCGGGGCCCGGATGAAGAGCGCGAGCTTCGGGCTGTAGTCGAGCTCCCGCATCTGCTTGACCATGGCCATCCCGTCAGGCGGCGTCGGGAGCGCGAAGACCGCGTCCGCCCCGGCTGCCTTGGCCTTGAGGATCATGTCGGAGTAGTCCTTGGCGCCGGGCGCGTACTCGGCCTGGACGACGACCTGGTAGCCGGCCTTCTTGCCCGCTTCCAGCCAGGCGGCCGCCATCTCGCGGCCCCAGTCCGTCTTCTCCTCGAAGATCGCCACCCTCTTCGGGCGCTCGGCGGGCGGGATCGACTCGAGGAGCCCGACCAGCTCCTGGCCGATGTCCGGCGATTTCCAGAAGGGGGAGAAGAGGTAGCGGAACCCCTGCTCGTGGATCTTGTGGAGGGCGAAGGCGACGCCGAGGTACGGGATCTTGTTCTTCTCGGCGACGGAGGCGGCGGCGGCGTGAAGGTCCGACCCGAACCCGCCGAGGTAGGCCACGACGCCCTGGGCGGCCAGCGTCTCCAGCCGGCTCACCGTCTTCGTCGCGTCCGACTCGTCGTCGAGCAGGATGAGCTCGAGCGGCAGCTTCTTGCCGCCCACGGTCACCCCGCCGGCCCGGTTCACGTCCTCGATCGCGATCTCGTACCCGGCGCGGACCTGGGCGCCGCCGGCGCCGTAGCGGCCGGTCAGGGGGACGACCGCGCCGATCTTGACCGTCTGGGCGAGGCTCGAGGTCGGCCACGCCCCGAGTCCCAGTAGGATGATCAGGAGCGAGCCACCGGGGAACCATCCACGTCGCCTCATCGCGCCCTCCTGGAGGAGTCTGCGTGACCGGGCCCGGACCCGCTCCGGAACCCGAGTGAGAGGGTAGACAGTGACTGGAAAGGCCGGGCGTCTTGCGAGGCTCCTTGACAGAGCCGGCCCATCCCTCTAACGTGCGTCTGACACTAGCGAATCGTCGGAGCGCTTGTCAACCCCCGAGCCACGCCGGAGGTTTTGCGGACGTGACGACCTACGCGCTCCAGAAGGCGATCTACGAGTACCTCAACCCGAAGGGGCGCGAGGACGCGCCCACTCTCGACCGCGACGTTCTGCGTACCCGGTACGCGTTGACCGAGGCCGAGCTCGACGCCCTGGTCGAGGCGGACGTCCGGGCGCTCTATGCGCTCGGCGTCCACCCCGTCCTGCTGAACTCCTACGCGCGGGCGCGGGTGCCGCGCGACCGGTACCGCGCGGCGCTGGCCGCGCTGGAGGCGTCCGCGCCGGCCGGGGCGGCAGGGGAGCCGGGCCGTGGCTAGCCTGGTGGCGGCGGTCGCCGCCTCCCACGCCCCGCTGATCACGGCGGCGCCGGAGACGGCCGACCCTGTGCAGCGGGACCGCGTCTACGCCGCCATGGCGGCGCTCCAGCGGGAGCTCGACGCGGCGCGTCCCGACGCCCTCGTCGTCTGCTCGAACGAGCACTTCACGAACTTCTTCCTCGACAACTTCCCCCCGTTCTGCATCGGCATCGGGGAGCGGCACGTCGGGCCCGCCGAGGAGTGGCTCGGAATCCCGCGGCGGCCGGTGGCGGGGCACCGCGCGCTCGGCCTCTGGCTCCTCGAGCGGGCGTTCGCGGGCGACTTCGATCCGGCGTTCTCCGAGGAGCTCCGGCTCGACCACGGCATCATGACCGTGGTCCACTTCCTCGATCCCGAGCTGCGCCTGCCCGTCGTCCCGGTCATCCAGAACTGCGCCGTCCGACCGATGCCGTCCCTCCGGCGCTGCTACCGGTTCGGCGCCTTCCTGCGCGACGCGATCGAGGCCTGGCCGGCGCCGGCGCGGGTGGCCCTCGTCGGGGCGGGCGGGCTCTCCCACTGGGTCGGCATGCCGGGCATGGGGCGCCTCAACGTCGACTTCGACCGCTGGTTCCTCGAGTGCCTGGCCAGCGGCCGGCCGGAGGCGGTCCTGGACTTGACCGATGCGGACCTGGAGCGCGCCGGCAACGGGGCGCACGAGATCCGGAGCTGGCTCACCGTGGCCGGGGCCATGCCGGGGGCGTCGGCCCGCGTCCTCGCCTACGAGCCCATCCCGCAGTGGGTCACCGGCATGGGCGTCATCACGTACGGCCGCGAGCCCGCGCCCGCCTGAGGGGAGGGCTTCCTGAGGGGCGGGCGCCTCGCCGGGGGCCTCTCCGGGCGTGTCCCGCGACGAGGCGAGGTGCGCGGATGAAGATCGACATCTTCCCCCACATCTTCCCCAAGGGGTTCTACGAGCGGATGCTCGCGATCTCGGGCCGCTCCGGATACATGCAGAAGCGGGTCCGGGACGTGCCGGTCCTCGCGGACCTCGATCTTCGGTTCCGAATCATGGACCGCTATCACGACTACGTCCAGGTGCTCACCCTCTGCTCCCCGCCCATCGAGGCCCTGGCGGGGCCGAAGGAGACGCCGGAGCTGGCCCGGCTCGCGAACGACGGCATGGCCGAGCTGGTCGTCAAGCACCCGGACCGCTTCCCCGGCTTCGTGGCGTCCTTGCCCATGAACAACCCCGACGCGGCCGTGGCGGAGATCGATCGGGCGATGATGACCCTGGGGGCGACGGGGGTCCAGCTCTACTCGAACGTCAACGGCCGTCCCCTCGACGAGCCGGACTTCGCCCCGATCTTCGAGAAGATGGCCCACGTCAACCTCCCGATCTGGATCCACCCGGCGCGGCCGGCCACCTTCGCCGACTACCCGACCGAGACGAAGTCCAAGTACGAGGCCTGGTGGGTCTTCGGCTGGCCGTACGAGTCGAGCGTGGCGATGACCCGGATTCTCTTCGCGGGCTACTTCGATCGCTTCCCGGCCCTCAAGATCATCGTCCACCACCTGGGCGGGATGGCGCCCCACTTCGCCGGTCGGATCGGCCCGGGGCTCGACCAGCTCGGGAGCCGGACCGACGACGAGGACCTCACCGTCTACGGCCGGCGGCTCAGGCATCGTCCCTTCGACTACTACAAGATGTTTTTCGGGGACACGGCGCTCTTCGGCGCGTGTCACGCCATGGAGTGCGGGCTCGCGTTCTTTGGCGCCGACCACGTGCTCTTTGGAACCGACATGCCGTTCGATCCCGAGCGGGGTCCGGGATTCATTCGCGAGACCATCCGTTGCCTCGAAGAGATGGACTTGTCCGCGGACGACCGGCGGAAGATCTACGAGGGAAACGCGCGGCGGCTGCTCCGGCTCAAGCTCGTCTGAGGGGGTGAGCCCGGGGCGCCGCACCCCAGAAGCCGATGACGAGCGTCCCGGCCAACGCCAGCAGGATCCACTGCCGGGGCGCCCCGAGGCGACGCCTCCCGGCCGGGGGCAGGCGGCTCACCTCCCGGGCTCGCGGATGATGCGGGCTGGGGTCGCCGTCGGTCGCTCGGGCCTGAGCCGCGGGCGCTCAGGCGCTGAGGTCCACCAGGACCTTCATCACGGGACCGCCGCCGAGGGCCTGCTCCATCCCCTCCTGGAGCGCCTCGAGAGGGATCCGCCGGCTCACCAGCGGGGCCAGCGGCACGGCCCCGGCGGCGGCCAGCCGGATCGCCTCCTCCCAGTCCTCGCGGGCGTAGAGGCGGCTCCCGTGCATGGTGAGCTCGCGGAAGAACATCCGGTAGAGGTTGACCGGCATGGGCTCGGCGTGGATGGCGACGAGGCTGACCGTGCCCCAGACGCGGACGACGTCGGTCACCAGGCGGACGGCCGCCGGGTTCCCGGTGACCTCGAAGGCGACGTCCGCGCCGTCGCCGCCGGTCCACTCCTCGACGAACCGCCCGACGTCCCGGCCCGGGCCGACGGTCTGGAAGCCGAGCGTCTCGAGCATCGCCAGCCGGAACGGGTTCACCTCCGCCACCGCCACACGAGCCCCCCGCTGGCGGGCGACGAGTCCGATGAGCGTGCCGATGGGCCCGCCGCCGAAGACGAGCGCCGCATCGCCCGCCTTCACCCCGGCGCGCCGGACGTCGTGGGTGGCGACGGCGAGCGGCTCGATGAGCGCCGCGTGGTCGTCGGAAAGCGCGTCGGGCACGCGGAGCAGCCGCGCGGCGGGCACGGCCCAGTACTCCTGCATCCCGCCGGGGAGGTCCACGCCCAGGACCTTGAGGGCGTAGCAGATGTACGAGGCGCCCATCCGGCAGGCCCGGCAGGTCCCGCAGAACTGGAGGGGCTCGACGACGACCCGGTCGCCGGCGTGGACGCCGCTTCCCGCTGGGGCCTCGGCGACCTCGGCGAAGGTCTCGTGGCCGATGACGCCGCCCTTCGGCACGCGGTGGTCGAGATGGCCCTGGAAGATGTGCAGGTCGGTCCCGCAGATCCCGACGCGGCGGACGCGGAGGAGCGCCTCCCCGGGCCCCGGTCGGGGCACCGGGGCCGTGCCCGGCTCGAAGGTGCGCGCCCCCTGGTAGAACACCGCCCGCATCGTGCGCCCCTGTCCCATGTGCCGTCTCCGAGGGTGGAGGAGCCTGATGGCCCTCAGCCGGCGCCCAGCTCCTTGCGAACCAGGCGCGCCCCCGCCCCCAGGGCGGCGAGCTTCTGGTTGCACATCCCGCGCGGGCTCCAGCCGAAGCCGCAGTCCGGGTTGACGCAGACCCGCTCGGCCGGCCAGACCTTCAGCACGCGGCGGATCCGGTCGGCCACGTCTTGCGGCGTCTCAGGGTAGAACCCCTTGACGTCGATGACGCCGGCGCCCAGCTCGCGCCCCTCGCCGGCGTACTGGGCCCAGAGGTCCAGCTCCGCCATCTCCCGCCCGGCGAACTCCAGGACGAACTGGTCGCAGCGCGCCTCCAGGAGGCCGGGGAGATAGGTCCGGTAGGTGCGATTGAAGCGGGAGCGGCCGAAGCGGTTGCCGAAGCAGATGTGGAAGGCGAGCTTGGCCCGCACGCCCTCGGTGGCCCGGTTGAAGAGCCGGGCCATCTCCTGCCCCGTGACGTTCCCCCGGGCGGGCTCGTCGATCTGGATGAAGTCGGCGCCGGCGGCGACGAGACCCTTGAGCTCCTGGTTGACGACCTCCGCGAAGCGCTCGGCCACGTCCACGACACCCTTGTAGGCCTTCCCCGGGTGGATGCGTGAGCCGAACGTCAGCGGCCCGGCGCACGTGGCTTTGGTGGCGCGCGCCGTGTGCGCCCTGAGGTAGGCGAACTCCTTGACGATGCCGAGCCCGCCTTCGGGCGTGTCGATCCGCCCGACGGCGTCGTAGCGGGTTTGCTGATCGTAGCCCCAGGGCCCGACCTTGCGGCGGACGGGAATCGGCTGGATCCCCTTGATGATGGCGTAGTAGGAGTCGACGTAGCCGTCGAGCCGCCGCACCTCGCCGTCGGTGATGATGTCGATCCCGGCGCGCTCCATGTCGCGGATCGCGGTGTCGGCGGCGTCGTCGAGCATCTCCTCGAGATCGGCGGGCCCCAGCTCGCCCGCTTCCCACGCCTTGACGGCGACGAACCACCAGCCCGGCCTGCCGTGGGACCCGACGACGGTTGTGGGGATGAGCGGGAGCGACGCGGTCATCGTAGGGTCTCCTCCGGCTCGCCCGCGGGCCGCTCGGCGTCGCGGGGGCGGACGTCGCGGCCCAGGAAGTAGTTCAGCCAGGACGAGGTGCCGTGGAGCGACCGGTCCGGCGGGGGGATGAAGATCCGCATCCCGGCGATCCGGTTCGCCCGCTTGGCGTTCTCGTAGACTTCGATCCAGATGCAGGGCTTCCGCTCGACCTCGCACCAGCCGTCCGTCGAGCCGCCGCAGGCCCCGTTCCGCTGGTCTTTGGGGCAGGTCATCGGGCAGACGTACTCCATGTAGGAGAGGACGCAGTTGCCGCACTCCTTGCACCCGAAGGCCGGGATCTTGATGGCCTGCTCGACCGTGCGGGTGAGCGTGACGAGCCCGGGGCGGCGGTCGACCGCGGCGGCGAGCCGGCGCAGGAGCCGGTGGCGTCGGGTGCCCGGCGTCGGCCCCAGGCGGCCGGCCGTGCTGAACACCCGGTGCCGGAGCGTGGGAACGGGCCACCAGCGGCGCTCGGGCGTGCCGGGCGCGTAGAGGAGGAAGCCCTCCCCGCGGCCCACGGCGAGCGCCTCGGCCGCGGCCTTCCAGCGCGGCGTCAGGGCCTCGGCCCGCGCGAGGAGCTCCCCGAGCTCCCGCGGCCGGCGGGTCAAGCCGACGAGGTACACCCCGGCGTAGCCGAGCCCGCGCAGCACGGCGATGAGCTGGGCCGTTCGCTCGAGCGCCGCGGCCCGACCCCCGTCGGGGGCGCCCGACTCGCGGCGGACGGCGGCGAGGAGCGCCGGGGCGATCGTGCAGCCGGCCAGCTCCCCCGCGGCGATCTTCTCGGCGACCCGCCGCGTCATGACGGCCACGCAGCCGATCAGCGGGAGCCCGGGGCAGTGCTCGTCCCGGTAACGGGCCAGCTCGGCGAACTTGGCCAGGTCGTAGCCGACCTGCGTGATCGCGACGTCCGCCCCCGCCGCGCGCTTCTTCTCGAGCTTCAGGTACTGGAGCATGGTCTCCGCCTCCGTGTACTTGAAAGGGGAGACCGCCACCGCGATGTGGAACGGGAAGCCTGCCGCGCGCCGCTCGGCGATCAGCGCGGTGAGCTGGACCGAGTCGAGGTCGTATCGCGGCCGCACGGTCGTGCGCTCGGCCGGCCAGTCGCCCGTCATGGTGAAGACGTTCTCGAGGCCGAGCGCCTGCAGGCGATCGAGGTCCCGCGCGAGGCCCCGGCGGTCCATCCAGACGCACGTCAGGTGGACGTTCGGCGTGAGCCCGACGTCCGCGACGGCGCGCGCGACCGGGATCGGATCCTCCCCGGGGTGCCCGCCGGCGTTGCTCGTGATGCTGGCCGCGGCGATCTGCGGGACGGCGGTGAGCGCGGCGGCGGCGCGGGCGTGGTCGGCCAGGCGGCTCCCGCGCCCCGGGGTGATCTCCACCATGACGACGAATTCGCCGCGCGCGAGGCGCTGCCGGAGCTGGTTCACGACGACGCGGTTCATGCGGCAAGCCCCTCCCGCTCCCCCGGTGGGGGAGCGGGAGTGTCTGCGAATCCCCGGCTCATGCGGGCGTGCCTTCCGCCTCCCGGCGCACGATCGCGGCGCCCTCCACCATCGCCCGGAGCTTCCGGAACGCCACGTCCTGCGGCACGTGGAGCAGGCCGCAGTCCGGGTTGACGTACAGCCGATCGGCCGGAAGGACGGCGAGCGCCGCGTGGATCCGCTGGGCGACCGTGGCCGGCGACTCGACGTCAGGCGACTTCACGTCGATGACCCCGAGGCCCAGCTCGAACGGGCACTTCCACTCGCGGAAGAGGTCCAGCTCCTCGTAGCCCCGCCGCGCGAACTCGAGCGTGAGCTGGTGCACCTGGGCGTCCAGGATCCGCGGGAAGAGGTACCGGTAGGAGCCTTCCCAGGTCGGCTTGCCGTACCGGTTCCCGAAGCAGATGTGGAGGCCGATCTTCGCCTCGACTCCCTCCAGCGTGGCGTTCAGGACGCGGACCCCCCACGCGAGGTCCTCGGGGAAACCCGAGTAGTACGGCTCGTCGATCTGGAGGTACGTCGCGCCGGCCCGCACCAGCTCGCGCAGCTCCAGGTTGAGGACCCGCGCCACGTCGAGCGCGAGCGCCTCCTCGCTCGGGTAGTGCTCGTTGCGGAGTCGCTTCGTCAGGCAGTGGGGTCCGGTCACCGTGAACTTGACGGCGCGCTCGGTGTTCCGCAGGAGGCACTGGAGGTCCGGCGTGAGTCTGAGCGGCGCGGTCGGGATCCTCCCGCGGACGACGGCGTCGTAGAAGTCGTAATAGAAGCGCTTCGAGGCGTGGTCCACCTGCACGCCGGGGAGCCGCACGAGGAAGTAGTCCACCATGTTGTCGCGCCGCAGCTCACCGTCGGTGACGACGTCCAGGCCCGCCATCTCCTGGTCTTTGATGGCGGCCTTCGTCACGGCGTCGTGGATCTCGTCGAGCTCGTGGGCGCTGATGCGGCGCAGGAAGAAGTCCGTCTTCAGGCGCTCGAGCCACCCGGGCATCGAGTACGAGCCGACGGCGGCGGTCGGGAGGATCGAGGGCACGCTGCGCTGCGCCATGGCGAGAGCCTCAGTCCTTCATCGAGGTCGTGAGGATCGTGATCGCCGACCCCGGTCGGTAGCGAAACGGGGCGTACTCGACCCGGTGCCCCAGCCGGTCGGCGGCGGCGCGGAGCAGCGCCCCGTTCACCCAGTTGACGATGCTGCCATCCAGCTTGCCGGGCCCGCGGAAGCCGCGCCGGTAGTCGGCGAGCTCGGTGACGAAGAGGTCCTGGACCTGGAGGGTCCCCTTCGGGTGAAGGAGCGGCAGGGTGCGGACGAACGATTGGAGCGCCCCGTTCGAGAGGTGGCAGCGCACCTCGCCCGGCGCGCCGGCGAGACACTCGGCGAGGACCTCCGGATCGACGCCGGGCCCGAGCGCCGCCTCCCCCAGCTCATGGAGCGGGACGTAGCGCTCCTCGAGGCGGACGAGCCGCCACACCTCGCGCCAGAACCGCACGCCGACCTGGGAGTCGGGAAAGGCATCCGGCCCGATCCGCAGGAGCAGCTCGATCTGCCGGCCGAGCCCGTCCGGCTCGACCCCGTGGCTGGTCGCGACCGCGCGGGCAGCCTCGCGCGCCACGTAGGCGCGCCCTTCGACCAGATAGAGACGCCCCTCCCGCATCGCCACCTCGTCGGTCGGCAGGTTGTCGTAGACGTTGGAGAGGTGGACGAACAGGACCTTGTAGCGGAGGAAGGCGAGCGTCTTCAAGGGATCGAGGGCGTCCAGCGTGATGAACGACACCTTGTCGAGATGGTGGAGGACGTTCCCGTGGGCGCGATCGAGCATCGGCATCGAGTAGTCCGAGAGGAGGAACCGCACGCGCCCATAGTAGTCCTTCCCGTGCGACTCGGCCAGATCGCGGAAGCGGTCGAGCCAGAGGCCGGCTCGCTCCCCGGTCCCGGCGCCGATCTCGAGGACGAACAGCTCCGGCGGCAGGGTGCCGCGCTTCTCGAGCACCCGGAGGCTCTCGAAGAACTGCTCGACCGCCTCCTCGACCTGGGCCGGGTTCGAGGCGTCCGATCTTCCCCCGGGGAGCGCGGCCTCAAACCCGCGCTGGAAGGTCCGCTCCCAGTGGTCGATCTCGCGCCAGTAGAGGGTGTTGAACCGCCAGATGATGCTCGCCCGGAGCGGCCCGAGCTCTTCCAGGTAGAGCCGATCCGGCGGCGGAACGGGCTCTCCCGCGAGCCGGCGGAGCGTGGCTTCGGCGAGCGCTCCGAGGGTTTCCGCATCGGCCTGGCGGAGGTCCACGGCGAGCTCCTGGACAGCCGGTGCCTCGCTGGCCGCGACCGACCGGCGGTCGACGACCGGCTCGCGGAAGGTCTGGCGGTACTGGCACCAGTCGAAGCTGAGGCGGAGCTCGGCCACGGGGCGGCCCTCCGCCCGGCAGCGCTCGACGGCACGGAGGACCGCCGCGACCGCCGCGTCCGAGGGGGGCGCCTTCGGGTTGTGGAGGTAGCCGAGCTCGATCAGCATTGGTCGCTCCGGGCGAACGTCGGAGATGGTCGAGCTCGGCGGGCAGGTCGACGAGCGGCCCGACGGACGAGCCCCTGGCCCGGCGTCTGACGGCTGGAAGCCGCCGTCACGGCACCCGCACGAAGCCTTCCATGAGTCGCCGCGCGGTTCGATAGACGGTGACGCGCTCCGCCCGCGGCTCGCCGCCCTCCACGGCAACGGCCGCGTCGATCGGCAGCACTCCCGAGGGGTGGCCGAGCTTGAGATCGGCGCCTGGATGCACGACCGCGCACTCCCGCACGACCGTCCCCTCGGTCTGCGCCGCCACGGCGAGGCACATGGCGGCGGTGAGCGCGAAGGCGCGGTGGCAGTTCCCCATGGAGATGACGCGCGCCACGAGGTCGACGCGCTCCCGACCGTACGGCGTGCCATCGAGCGCCGTGAAGGCGGCGGGGGGCGCCACCAGGGCGACCTTCGGCGTGGCCGCGCTCCCCGGGATGCCCATCATCGCCCCCGCGGCGACGCGGATCGCCTCGAGCCGGGCGGCGAGCCCCCGGTCGGCGTCGAGCGCGTGGGGCGACTCGGTTCCCCGGAGGCCGAGGTCGGCGGCGCGCACGAACACGACCGGGTTCGTGGCGTCCACGAGCGAGGCAGGGAGGCCCTCCACGAGATCCCGGGCGTGCCCCGTGGGGAGGAGCCGTCCCGTGGCGGCGCCCCCGGGGTCGAGGAAGTCGAGCCGGATTCGCGCCCCACGCCCCGGCACCCCCGGGAGCTCGAAGTCGCCGGCGACCGCCGCCTCCCCGGCGCTCACGGGCACGTGGGCGACGATGACCTTCTTCGTGTTGGTGTTGTGGATGCGCACGAGGGTCTCGCCCTCGACGGCCGGGACGAGGCGCTCGTCGATGGCGAACGGGCCGACGGCGGCGGCCGAGTTGCCGCAGTTGCCGGTGTAGTCCACGGTCGGCTCCCGCACGTGAACCTGTGCGAACGTGTAGTCCACGTCGGCGTGCGGGTGGGTCGCGGGGCCGATGATGCACGCTTTGGAAAGGGAAGAGATGCCGGCCCCCAGGCCGTCGAGCTGGCGCCCGTAGGGGTCGGGACTCCCGAGCGCGGCCAGCAGGATCCGATCGCGCGGCCCGCCGGCGGGCGGCAGATCGGCCTCGTGGAAGAAGAGCGCGCGGCTCGTGCCCCCGCGCATGAAGACCGCCCGGATCCGGCGCTGGGTCACGGCTGCCGTCTGGGAGCCGCTCCCGCTCCCTCCTCCGGGAGGGAGCGGGCGGGGGTCGGTCGCGCGGGAGACTCCGTCACGGTTCGGCCGTCTCCTCCGGTGGCGGAGCGGGTGAAGCCGGCTCGCGCGCGGTCTGGGTGTGGCGGAGCCGGCCGCCGGCCAGGAGGATCTCGCGCTCGCGCCCGGTCAGCACGCACCGCGCCGCGATCCGGCGCCCGGTGGTCTCGTCCTCCACCGTGAGCGTGCCGTTCAGCAGGCCGGCCGCGATCCCGCGGATCCGCAGCCGATCGCCGGGGGCGATCGCGTCGTAGTCCGCCGGGTCGGCGAACTCGAGCGGCAGCACGCCCCAGTTGATCAGGTTGGCGCGGTGGATGCGCGCGAACGTCTTCGCGATCACGCCGCGGACGCCGAGGTACATCGGCGCGATCGCGGCGTGCTCGCGGGAGGAGCCCTGTCCGTAGGTCTGGCCCGCCACGAGGAACCCGCCGCCTGAGGCCTTCGCGCGGGTCGGGAACTCGGAATCGAGGTGCTTGAAGACGAACTCCGCGATGGCCGGGATGTTCGACCGAAAGACGAGGATCTGCGCCCCCGCGGGGAGGATGTCGTCGGTCGAGATCTTGTCGCCGACCTTGATGAGGACCGGTCCCGCCACCTCCTCGCCCACCGGCCGGCCGATCGGCACCTCGCGGATGTTGGGGCCCTTGAGCACGGTGACATCCTTCCCGTCGGGCGACGGCGGAATGAGGCCGGCGGTCGACGGCGTGAAGCGCGGGGGGAAGACCACCTCGGGCGCGCGGCCGAGCTTTCGAGGGTCGGTGATGGCTCCGCGCAGGGCGGAGACGCACGCGGTATGGGAGGATGAGAGATAGACCTGGTCGTCCTTGACCCCGCTCCGGCCCGGGAAGTTGCGGTTGAACGCGCGAAGGCTCCGGGAGCCGGAGGCCGGCACGTGCCCGATGCCGGGACAGGCCCCGCAGGTGGATTCGGAGATGACCGCGCCGGCGGCCAGGAGGTCCGCGACGAGGCCGCGCCGGGCCATCGTTTCGAGGATCTGCTGGCTGGCCGGGAACAGGACGAACGAGACATCGGGATGGACGCGGCGGCCGCGGAGGATCTCCGCGACGACGTACATGTCCTCCCACGACCCGTTGGTGCAGGAGCCGACGAGGACCTGGTCGACCGGCGTGCCCTCGACCTCACCGACGGGCGCGACGTTGTCGGGCGAGCCCGGCAAGGCGACGAGCGGCTCGAGAGCGCCGAGGTCCACCTCGATCGTGTCGTCGTACGCCGCGTCGGGATCGGGCGTCAACGGCCGCCACTCGGCGTCGCGGCCGAGCCGCACGAGGTAGCTTCGCGTCACCTCGTCCGACGGGAACACCGAGGTCGTGAGCCCCAGTTCGGCGCCCATGTTGGCGACGGTGGCGCGCTGCGGAGCCGTGAGCGAGGCGACGCCGGGCCCCGTGTACTCGAAGATCCTCCCGAAGCCCCCACGTACGGTGAGGCGGCGGAGCAGCTCGAGGATGACGTCCTTGGCCGAGACCCAGGGGCGCAGCCGCCCCGTGAGGAGCACGCGGACGACCTGAGGCATCGGGAAGTAGTAGGGCGCCCCGCCCATGGCGCAGGCGACGTCGAGCCCGCCCGCGCCGATCGCCAGCATGCCGAGCGCGCCGCAGAGGGGCGTGTGGCTGTCGGAGCCCAGGAGGACGAGCCCGGGCGCCGCGAAGGTCTCGAGGTGGACCTGGTGGCAGATCCCGTTCCCGGGCTTCGAGTAGTGGCCGCCGTAGCGACGGGAGACGGTGGCGAGGTAGCGGTGGTCGTCCGTGTTCCGGGAGTCGAACTGGTAGACGTTGTGGTCTGCGTACGTGACGACCGCGGGCGCCTGGACCCGATCGAAGCCCATGGCCTCGAACTGGAGCCACGCCATGGTGCCGTTCGTGTCCGTCAGCAGCACCTGGTCCACACGGAGGCCGATCTCCCGGCCCGCGGCCGGCTGGCCGGCGACGAGGTGGCTCGCGATCAGCTTCTGGACGAGGGTCTGCCCCGACATCGCGTTTAGTGGTCCATCATACCGTCGTCGGCTGACTTGTGCCGCTCCAACCAATCGGTGCGAATCGGGAGACGGCCGCAGGTGCGGAGCCAAGTAACGAGCATGGCTAGGACGCAGGGAGGAGGCGGCCCGAGGCGTATGCCGCTATGGACCATCTGGTCGCGGCGCCTCCGGCCTGCGGCCTTCGGGCCGCCGCTCCCTTCTTGGAGGGCCGGCGCCGACCGAGGACGACGCCAGGCGAAGTTAATTGGATCCGCACTAGCCGCGCTCCGCGAGGGGCCGGAACGGCCGGTGGGGCGGTCCGACGTACTCGGCGCGAGGCCGGATCAGGCGGTTGTCGGCGTGCTGCTCGAGGACATGCGCGGTCCAACCGGCGACCCGTGAGACCGCGATCACGGGGACGAAGAGGTCCACGGGCAAGCCGAGGGCGTAGAAGAGCGGCGCCGAGTAGAAGTCCACATTCGGGATGAGCCCCTTCTCCCGGTTCACGACCTCGTGGAGGCGCACGGCCGTCTGGAACCACACGCCCTCACCGGACTGCCGGCACGCCTTCTCCGCCAGCGCCCGGAGAATCCGCGCGCGCGGGTCCCCCGCTTTGTAGACGCGGTGGCCGAAGCCCATCAGCCGCCGCTTCTCGGCGAGGGCCTGCCGGGTGAAGGCCTCCACGCGGTCGGGGTCGGGCCCGCCGATCTCCATGAGCGTCCGCATGACCGCCTCGCCGGCGCCCCCGTGAAGCGGGCCCTTCAGCGCGCCGATCCCACCCGAGACAGCCGAGTGCATGTCGGCGAGCGTCGAGGCGATCACGCGCGTCGTGAAGGTGGAGGCGTTGAGTTCGTGCTCGGCGTAGAGGACCAGCGCCGCGTCGAAGGCGCGGACGTTCACGGGCTTCGGCTTCCGGCCCGCCACCATGTAGAGGAAGTTCGCCGCGTGGGAGAGCTCGGCTCGGGGCGGGACCGGGCGCTTGCCCTGGCGCACCCGGTGGAAGCCGGCCGTGAGCGTCGCCATCTGAGCGACGAGCCGCACGGCTTTCTGCCGGTTCGCTCCGGCCGAGTTGTCCTCGGCATCCGGGTCGAGTCCGCCCAGGAGCGCGATCGCGGCCTGGAGCACCCGCATCGGGTGGGTCTCCCGCGGCACGAGCCGGAGCGCCTTGAGGGCGAGCGGCGCGAGCGGGCGCGCGTCGGCCAGCTCCTTCCGGAAGCCTTCGAGATCGGCCGCGCGTGGGAGGTCGCCGTGCCACAGGAGCCAGACCACTTCCTCGAACGAGGCGTGCCGCGCGAGGTCCTCGATGTCGTACCCACGGTACGCGAGACGACCCTGGGCCCCGTCGAGGTTGCACAGCTCCGTGGTCGCCGCGACGACGCCTTCGAGCCCCCTGATGGGTCCGGCCTCGGTCGACATCGCAAGGTTCCTTTGATCCTCTCCGGAGGCTGCGCCCCGGTTCATCGAGACCGTGACGCGCCGGTCCCGCCCGCCAGCGGGGACCGATCGCTTTACGTTACTGTGATAGCAAGCCGGCCCCGCCCGGTCAAGGGCGGGCGCCGGGCGCGGTCTCGGGTCGGGGGGGGGCGGGGGGGACGTGTGGATGCGGTGGTGCTGCGGCTCATCGAAATCATGCTCTGCTTCCCC
>CAZDYT010000015.1:0-2282 GCA_964509395.1 uncultured bacterium | reverse complement strand
GGGGGGGGGGGGGGGGGGGGGGCGACGTGAAGGCCTTCGAGCGATCGGCGGGCGAGGGGGCTCAGGCTCCGGCGATGACGTCGACGACCTTTTGGATCTGGTTGATGTCGATCGGCTTGGTGATGACGGTGAACGGCCCGATCTCGAGCGCCCGGGACATGAGGTCCGAGTCGGGGTAGCCGGTCACGATCACGACGGGGAGTTCGGGCCGGAGCACGTGAAGCTGGCGGAACGTCTCGACCCCGCTGATGCCCGTCATGACGAGATCCAGGAGCACGAGATCGAGGTCGGTTTGCTTGGCGATCTCGAGGGCTTCTTCTCCGCTGGCCGCCGTGAGGATCTGCCGCTGCGCGCCCTGGAGGGCCGACACGATGAACTGGCGCGTCACGTCCTCGTCGTCCACGACGAGGATCTTGGCGCGCACCGTTGCCGCGTGCTGGCGGAACCAGTCGTCCAGGACGGACTTGTGGAATCGCCACTGCCGCCCCACCTTGTGTCCCGGCAACTCGCGGCGCTCGGCCAGCCGGTAAACCGTGGAGACGGGGAGCTTCAGATATGCGGCCACGTCTCGGATCGTCAGAATCTCGGGGGCCCCGGTGCCTCGGCGCTCAGCCATGGTCTGTCCTTCTGCGTCAGTCCCGGTGCGTGACCGGCGAGATGCCTGCGCGTCCCTCCAGGCTGTTTCGCTTAATTCTGCGTAGGGCGACATAATTCCACTCGCGCGGGGAGGTGTCAAGGGGAAAGGAGTCGGCTCGATCTTGAGCCCCTCGGCCTCGCGCGCCTGGGTCGAATCCGGATTCCTGAACCTTGGCGGCATCTCCCCTTCTCCCTCGCATCCCTCGCATGGCGGCTCTAGCCTGGCCCGGCCATCCTGCCGGGGGCCCACGGGAGTAAGCAACGGGAGTACCAACCGCCGGTCGGAGGGGCCTAACTGCCGTCGACAGAACGAGTTTTTCACGGGCCGTTCTCCGGGAAAGGCGCCCAGGCGTTGGGCAATTCCTTGCCAGACTTCCCAGGCAGTCGCACCTGTTTTGTCCAGCTTGCGGTCAGTCCGCCGGGCCCCCCGGGATCCACACACGGAATTCGCCGAGCCCGAGGCTGCCTTGACACCAATCAGGGGCTGGGGTAGGGTTTGGGGTGCCCGCATGCAGACCCAGCTGCAAGCCGACCGGACGCTCGACTGCCTCGGTCTCTTTTGCCCCATGCCCATCATCCGGACCCGCGAGGCGATGAAGACCCTGGCGGTGGGGCAGGTCCTGGAGATGCTCTCCGACGACCCCGCCAGCGAGGCCGACATGAAGAGCTGGGCCAAGCGGACCCGGAACGAGCTTCTTGCGGTTACGAAGGACGGCCCGATCTACCGCTTCCTGGTCCGAAAGACCCGATAGGTCTGGGCTCCTCGGTTCCGGGCGCCGGATCTACCTGGACTACGGGGGTTTTGCCCCCGTCGACCCCCGCGTCCTGGCGGTGATGACGCCGTTCCTCGAAGGCTGGGTGGGGAACCCCTCGGCCCTCCACACGCTCGGGCAGGAAGCCCGGGAGTCCCTCTCGGCCGCCCGGGCGAAGGTCGGCCGGCTGGTCGGCGGCCGCCCCGAGAGCGTCGTCTTCACGAGCAGCGGCACCGAGGCGAACAACCTCGCGATCCGGGGCATCGCGCTCCGGGGCCCCGGCCGCCACGTGATCACCAGCGCCATCGAGCACCCCTCCGTGCTCGCGCCGTGTCGGGACCTCATCAAGGCGGGCTTCGAGGTCAGCTTCCTCCCCGTCGATGTCGAGGGCCGCGTCGCCCCGGCCGACGTGCGCGCCGCGCTGCGGCCCGACACGTGCCTGGTCACGATCGGCGCGGCGAACGCCGAGATCGGCGTGGTCCAGCCGTGGCGGGGGATCGCCGCGATCACCGAGGCGGCGGGCGTCCCGTTCCACGTCGACGGGGTCGGCGCGGTGGGTCGCGTGCCGCTCGCGGCGGAGGCCGACGGGATCGACCTCCTCACGATCGCCGCGAATGACCTCTACGGGCCCCCGGGAGTCGGCGCCCTCTGGGTTCGACCGGGCCTTCGTCCCGTCCCGCAGATCCTGGGCGGCGGCCAGGAGGATGGGCTTCGGTCCGGCGCCGAGAATCTCGCGGGCGTGGTGGGGCTCGGGGTGGCCGCCGAGCTCGCGTCGCGGGACGGCGCCGCCGAGGCGGCCCGACTGGCGGCGTTGCGCGACCAGCTGATCGACGGCCTGGCCCGCGCCTGCCCGGCAGCGCGGCTCAGCGGGCCGCGCGAGAGCCGACTTGCCCA
>CAZDYT010000014.1:0-19462 GCA_964509395.1 uncultured bacterium | reverse complement strand
AACTTGAACCGAGCCACTTCGGGCGTGTCCCAGCGATACGTGCGCCTGACCTCGGCCATGTCGAGCCGCGCCTCCACGGCCGCCCGCTCGTCGCCAAGGCAGCCGAGCAGGCGACGCCGGTGCTCCGCGAACCCCAGGCCGGCCATAAGAAAGTGGGCCTTGTGCACCGGCAGGACTCGCTGCTCCTCGACGGCGGCGGTGATGATGAAGAACAAGCCCAGCACCCGCCGCTCGCGCAGCATCGGCAGCACGGTCCGGTAGTGGTCAGCCAGGCCATCATCGAAGGTCAGCACGCACAGATCCCGGGCCGGCCGGTACCGGCCGGCCAGGAACTCGAGCATCGCCTCCAGCCCGACGATCTCATAGCGCGCGATCAGCTCGCTCAGCTGGGCCCTGAACGCGCTCGGGTGAAGCGCGTTGAGACCCGGGAAGTCGCTGCCCGCCGGATCGCGAACGTAGTGATACATCGCGGCCACGCACTGGCTCGCCACTGGTCGTTCACATGGCCCGGAGCTGAGCGACGAAACCCGAAGCGAAGAGCGCGCCGAGCGCGGTGTCGCGGAACACCTCCATGGCCAGCCCGAGCACCCGCGCCGCATCCGCCAGGAGGTCGCCCACGGCCGGCGGAAACGCGTGAAAGTGAAAATAGCTCACGCGCTCGAGCCGGAAGCCGGCCGCCACGGCGGCGGACCTGACTTCCTCCACCGTGTGCTGACGCCGGGACATCGTCTTCTCCCAGCGGCCTTCGTCCGCGGCCCGGGCCGCGCAGCCCGAAGCCGGTGGGCGCGGCTTCGCCGCCGCCGCGGCCAGGGCATCGGCGAAGGCAGGGGCGAGGGCCGTGATGCGCTCGGCGTCCGCGGCGATCGCCGTTTGGACAGCGTC
This sequence comes from uncultured bacterium, assembly GCA_964509395.1. Lineage (GTDB taxonomy): Bacteria > Methylomirabilota > Methylomirabilia > Rokubacteriales > DASRDR01 > CAZDYT01. The sequence continues at coordinate 18,580 of CAZDYT010000014.1, read as the reverse complement.
GAGGAGCCCGCCCAGCGTCCCCCGGGCGAACTCGTCGGCCGTGTAGGCGTTAGCGCTGAAGGTGTTGAACCCCCGGTTCCGGAACGAGACGAGCGCCAGGCCACCAGGCCTGAGAACTCGCCGCAGCTCGGCCAGACCGCGGGCGTCCTCGCCCAGGTACTCGAACACACCGCTCGCCGTCGCGGCATCGAACGTCTTGCCCCGGAAGGCCAGCCGCTCGACGTCTCCGACGCCGACGCCACATCGAGACCGGAGCTCGGGGGGCAGCGTCCCGATAAGGCCGCGCGCCCTGGCCGCCATCCGAGGCGCGATGTCTACGCCCACGGCGCGGTACCCGGCGCGCGCGGCCTCGACGAGGAAGTGTCCCGCCCCACACCCCGCGTCGAGGATACAGGCATCGGCCGGCACGGCCTCGCGGAGCGCCCCGGCAACGATCGCCGCCCGGAGCTGGAGGTTCGGGTACCGGCTCGTCGCCGGATCGTAATAGCGCTCAAGATAGTCCGGGGCGACGGCATCGAAGTAGCGGCGCGCGGTCGCCTTCGGTTCCTGGCTCAAGCCAGGTGGTCCTCCCGCAGAAGCTCATCCGCCGGGATCGCCCGTGCCGCCCGTCGTCCGACGACATCAGGCAGGCGCGACGGCGGTAGCCCCGTCCCTGGCTTCTTCACGCCGATCATCTCCCGAGTGATCACGGCGCCAGCCGGGATGTCCACCAGCGTGACCAGGCTCTTTTCGAAGACCTGCTTCATCTCCTTGAACGGGCGCAGGTCGTCCTTGTCGACCCTGCTCGCCCGCATCGTCTCGATGGCCCGGATGCCCCGGACCAGCTCGGCGAACTCCCCGGGCTCGGCCGAGTGACGGGCGTCGCTGCCGTACATGAGCCGGCTCAGGGTGAAGTGCTTCTCGATGACCGAGGCTCCCAGGACGACGGCCGCGAACGCGGCATGGTTGGTCAGCGTGTGGTCGGACAGGCCCACGGGGAGCTGGTAGCGCTCCCGCATCTCGACCATCACGTTCAGCCCCACGTGCTCGGGCGGGCACGGGTACTCGGACGTGCACTGGAGCACCGTCAGGCGTGAGCGGTAGCGAAGGATCGTGTTGATGGCGACATCCAGCTCGGCCCAGGAGCTCATGCCGGAGGACAGCAGCACCGCCCTGCCGGTCGCCCCAATGGCTTCGAGCAGGGGCAGGTTGGTCACCTCCCCCGATGGCACCTTGTAGCGCTCGACTCCAACCCGCTCCAACACCTGGACCGCCTCCACGGAGAACGGCGAGGACAGGAACTCTACCCCCCGCTCGCGGCAGTGATCACGAAGCCGCCGCCACTGCTCCTCGGTGAAGGCCGTGCGCTCGAAGTACTCGTATCGCGGCTCTCCCTTGAAGTAGGGCGGCATCGGCGCGTTGGACAGGGTCTCGGCGGCCGCGATGTGGGTCTGGAACTTCACGCAGTCCGCTCCGCAATCGGCCGCGACATCGGTGAGGCGGGTGGCGTTGCCGAAGCTCCCGTCGTGGACGGATCCGACCTCCGCGATGAGCAGAGCACTCATAACCGCGTGCGCGTCGCCAGCCATGCCTTGAAGTACTCGGTAATGAGATGATCCAGAATCAAGTGCACGTCCTCGATCGGGCCATAATCCTCGGCCGGCACGACCACCGCCACGTCGACCAACTTGCCAGCCGCACCACCATCCCTTCCCAGCAGCCCGATCGTCAAGAGACCCCGCGCCCGGGCCACCTCGAGAGCTCGCACGATGTTAGTAGAGTTTCCACTCCCCGAGATCGCGATGAACACATCGCCAGCGTCCGCCTGCATCTCCAGCTGCGCGGAGAAGACCGCGTCGTAGCCAATGTCGTTCGCCAGCGCGGTAACCAGCGGCACATTGTCTGTGAGGGCGACCGCGCGGAATCCTGCGATCCCTGGCCCGACCGCGACGGTCTTCGCTAGATCGTTCGCCATGTGCGACGCCGTAGCGGCGCTACCACCGTTACCGGCAATGAACAGGCGTCGCCGATCCAGCCATGCCCGCTCGAGCACCGCGATGGCCCGAGCTACGGCTCCCACGTCGAGAGCCGCCAGCGACCGGGCCAGTCGCTCGACATACGCCCACGCGAAGGGGATTCGTTCGTTCCGGTCGCAGATCACCGGATGTGCAGGTTCCCGCTCAACGTGCTACGAGTCCTTACCTGCCCACGCGACGCCGGTCACCACCGACCGCACCGCCTCCGCTACGGGGCCGCCCGGAAAGTAGAACTGCTCCCGGCATGCCGCCGCAGCCTGACGCAGCGCCACCCGGTCTGCCGCTTTGAGGAGAGCCGGCAACTCGGCTTCGAGCCCGCTGGGCAGCGCGAGGCCGTTACCGTACTGACGGACCGTCGAGTACAGCGGCTCGTAATGCTCGTTCACGACGGCCGGCAACCCCGCCCCCATCGCCACGCACGTGTTGGCGCTCACGAAGCGTCGAAACTCCGGACGGACGTAATCGACCGAGTGCTTGAAGTACGCCCACACGAAGTCGTACTGCTGCACCTCCTCGAACAGCCGCAGCACGGGAACGGGATCGTAGAGATGAAACCGGGGATGGCCATCGAGAAGATCGCGGACCGGTGCCAGCCGGGGTGAGTTTCGGGGCGTGTGACTGTAGTACACGTGAACATGGATGCCGCTGTCGGCGAGCAGTTTCCAGTACGCGAGGTAGTCGACGTTGGACGAAATATAGCTCCCGGGCGGAGCATAGCCTCCGCAATACACGATGCTGATCTCCTCACGTGGTCTCCAGTCGTAGCGAGTTTGGCGCGCGACGAGCGTCGGATGGAGTCCCGGCCGGACTGGTACATACCGCGATGCTCGCACGCCTAAGGTCCGTTCAAGAGATTTGATCGCAGCAGCGTCATGGTTGTGGATGACGAGCGCTGTCCGACCCAATACAGCGCGTTCGAGACGCTGCGCGGCCTCGCTAAGATCACCTAAGTGACACCGATGCACTTCGTCGGTCATCTGGTTGATGAACCCACTCGGCCGATAGACAAACGGTGTCCTCACCAGCGCCAGGAAGATCGGCAGCGCCCAGAAGGTCCCGCCAGTGTTCCTGACCACTGCCAGCTTGTACCGGAGCTCCCCAAGGAGCCGGCCCAACAGATAGAGATTGCCGCGTACGTCGAAAACCTGCCGGAACACTTCGGCGCACGACGGTCCGCCCATGCGGTCCGTCCCTAGCGTGACCAACACGCCACCTTCCGCCAGAGCCTCGTTGAGGGCCAGCGCCTCGGAGACGAGATCAGGATACGTTTTCGGTGAGAAATAAAGATAGTCTGCGGACTGCGCCCGGCCGGCGACAAGAACGTCTCGAGCTAGACGCGGATAGAGAAATCTGGCTTTCAGCCACCCGAGCGTCCACTGGTAGAGGACCTCCCGTCGAAACACCTCCTGGAAGCCCATCTCGACCATGGCCCCATCGAGCCAGGCGACGCTGGGCCACAAGCGCAGCACCACCAGGCGGAGCGCCACGCAGCTGAGCACAACACGACCGCACCGGCCGCAGAGCTGAAGCACCTGTCGTTTCAGCATTCAGCGATCGGTCCGGTACACTTGGCCAGGGACCTGCCGGAACCCGGCATTCTCGTAATCGCCCACGCCGCCGAACACCCGGAACGGCCGGATCCCCGAGGCTACCTGCTTGGTCTCCTGGCGCTTCTTGTACTCGAGCCACACGTTCCGGCGGATGCTCTCGAGTTCCGCACGCGAGACGTCGTGGAGCTTGATGTTCGCCACCGAGTAACGCAGGTTGTCCACGTCGAAGTCGTCCTCGAGCAGCCCTTTCTGCACGCACTCGTCGTAGAGCGGCGTGCCCGGCAGCGGCGTGCAGAGTGAGATGTAGAAATCGTCGACGTCGAGGCTCAGGGCCAGGTCCACCGTCCGCATGATCTGCGCCCTGGTCTCGCCGGGGAACCCGATCATGAACAGGGCCCGCGTCTCCAAGCCGGCCCGGCGGATGTAGTCCACCATCTCCGGCACCCGGCTCAGCTTCACGTTCTTGTCGATCCGCGACTCCTGGACCTCTTGGTCGCCGGCCTCGATGGCCAGCGTCACCTTGTAGAAGCTGGCCTTGGCCATGAGGTCAACGACCTCGTGGTCGAGGGCGTTCACCTCGGTACCGGCCGGCACGCTGAAGACAATGTGGGGAAACTCCTGGGCCAGCACTCGGAGCAGGCTTTTCACACGCGGCTTGCTGACGAAGAAGTTGTCGTCCAGGAACTGGATCTCCTCGACACCGAAGGTCTCGATGAGCCAGCGGATCTCCCGGACGACGTCCTCGTTCGTCCGCTTCCTGTACCCCTTGAAGCCTCCCATGAGCGGCGACGTGCAAAAGGTGCACGTCCACGGGCAGCCACGCGTGCTGACCATGACGGCGAACCGCTCGCGCATCACGTCACCGCCGCCTATTCGAACCTCCGAATTCCAGTACGCTGCTATGGGAAACAAGTGCCAAGCCGGGAACGAGAGCTCCCCCAACTGCCGGGGATTGGGGGAGTCCCGGAGGGAGAGGTACTGCCACCCGTCGCCAACCACGGCAGGCCTGCCGTGGCTGAGGGTGTCCTTCACCTCGCCGTTGTCCCGGTAGTAGAGGCCGGACACCTGCTCGATGGAGTGGCGACCGTTCAGCGCCTCCAGCAGGTCGACGAACGAGTCGTCGCACTCGCCGATCAGCACGTAGTCGACCTCGCGATGAGCCATGACGTCCATGGGCATGCCCGACGGGTGCTGCCCGCCCATCACGATGGGCACGTCCGGAAGCTCTCGCTTGAACATCCGGGCCAGCTCGTAGCTCTCCTTGGCCCGGTTAGAGAAGAGCACGCTGATCCCGATCATGTCCGGCGCCGCCCGTCGCGTCCGCTCCAGCGTCTCCTGCGGGTTCAGCCCATAGAGGATGAACGGCTCCACGAACCGCTCCTCGTGGTAACCCTCGGCCAGGATGTCAAGGATTTCGGCCTCGTAGTCGTGCTTGAGCAGGTTGGCCGCGAGGTAGGCCAAACCGAGGTGCGGAGTGCAGTGCTTGCGCTCGCCCAGGCTTCCGTCCTCGCGCAGATGGCATTTGCCCGGAGGACTGACCAGCAGCACCTTCCGGATTCTTCGTGCGGCCATCCTCGTCTCCTTCCCGCCCGCTACATCTTTACGAAGATCATGTTGACGGCGGGGTGCTCCTTCTCCCGCTCTCGGTTGGCCCGTGACTCCCAGTTCGAGCGCTCAGAAACGCGGGTGAAGCCCCAGTGCTTGAGCCGGTCGACCATGGCCAGGTGCGCCGGGTCGTTGCGCTGCACCTCGATGAGGACGCTGCGACAGCCTGGCTCTTGCAGGACGCGGGAGCCCCCGGCGATGATCTCCGGCTCGTTGCCGTCCACATCGACCTTGATGTGCGTCGGACATGGATATCCGAATTTCTTCACGAGATCGTCAAGCGACAGGCCAATCTGGACCTGCTCGATCCCGGTGCCTCCCTCTGGCGTCCGCGGGGTTCGATCCAGACCCGCTAGGCGCGAGAACTGGTTGTACGCGCCGCTCTTGGTCAGTGCGTGGACGCGGAGCTTGCCGATCCCGAACTCGTCGGTGATGGCCAGGTTGGCAGCGATGACTAGATCCTGCACACCGTTCAGCACGATGTTCTCGATGAGCAGCGCGAAGTTCTGGGCCTCCGGCTCCACCGCCAGCACTCGGCAGCCCCCGTAACGGGCGGCATAGATGGCGTAGAGACCCACGTTGGCGCCGATGTCCCACAGGAAGCCGTCGGCTCCGATCGTCTCCAGCCACTTGACGGTTTCGGGCTCCTCCGTGTGGAAGGTCAGTGCCCGCCACCGGAGTCGACCGTGACCGCCGCGGCATCGCATGACGCCGAAGGCCGTCGGAATCGTGCAGACCGGCGCGATCTGCTGGACGATCTCCGTCGTGAGGAACCCCCCGCTGTTCAGGCGCAGCAGTCGTACCACCAGTGCTCCCAGTCGCCGGGCCAGGTACTGGCGGCGCGACCGCGCGATGTCCGAGCCGATCGCCGACGGGTCGTAGCGCTTCATGCCCGCGGCGCCGTCCCCTCTCCCCGATAGCACGAGCGGCAAACGCGGGGAATGCGGCCTTGGAGGTGGAGCCGCCGGAAATTGACCACGGCGTCGCCGTTCCACTCCCCGGTCAGCCGGCGCGCGTCGCCCACATCGAGGATCTCGGGGTTCGCGATCATGCAGCACGGCACGATCCGCATGTCCGAGCTGATGTAGGCGCGCTCGAACGGCCACGGGCAGAGCTTCCCGGGAGCGGTCGTGTCGTACTTCTCGTCAATGAACCAAAAGGTCACCGCCACCCCGTGCTGCCCCCCGATATCCACCAGCCTCCGGGTCTGGTCCGCGTCGAACTGGCGGTGAACGTCAACGCGATCGTTGCGCGTCCGCCACTCTTCCTGGCCCCAATCGTTGAGGTCGAGCGACAGGGTGAGCCGATCGAACCCCAGTTCGGCCGCCAGCCGCGGAAAGAGTTCGAACTCGTGGATATTCCCCCGCTGGACGACGACCCACATGCGGGTCCTCTGCCGCCCGACCTTCTGGCAGTAGTCGTTGAGCAGCGCGCAGTTTTCCTTGACGTTCTCGAAGTTCCCGCCACGCCGGATAGCTTCGTACGTCTCCTTGGTCGCGCCGTCGATGGACACCTGCAGCTCGCAGATGTCGGCATCGATCACGTGTCGGTAGCTGTCCTTCAGCCGGAGCAGTGACGCATTGGTGCTGGACCGCACCCAGATGTGCCGCGCCCGCGCGTACTCGATCATCTCCGCGTAGCACCTGCCCATTAGCGGCTCACCCATGCCCTGGAGCTTGATCTCAACGAGTCCGTACTGGCTGTCGACCAGGGCGCGGTAGTCGTCGAAGGACATGTCGTCGGCCCGCTTCAGCCCCGGCCAGTCGCTCACCTGGCACATGGTGCAGTAATAGTTGCAACGACTGACGTTCTCGATATCGAGGCGAATGGGCAGGTAGTCGACCTTCTCGGCCCGGGCCGCCTCCTGGAACTTCCGGTAGTTCTCGGCCCGCTCAGGGAACGCGCGGAACCCGGCCTCCAGGGTGTCTCGGTAGAGGACCGGGTCGGGGAACGGACGGGGCAAGAGCTCGTCGCGCTCCATTGCTCAGAGCTCCTTAGCGAACTGCAGGGACTGCATGATGATGTCGTCGATGTCGATGTAGCGGTAGACGCCCATCCGTCCGACCGATCGCACGTTGCCGGGCAGCGCGTCGAGGTAGCGCTGGGCCTTCTCCACCTCGGCCTTGATCAGGGTCGGGTACAGCTTGTTCTTCAGCGACGGGATCTCTAGCCCCAGCAGCGTCGACGGCGACTTGTGGAGGGTGAACTTCTTGTACTCGACCACCCGCGTGTGCGTCTCGCTGGCGTTGGGGTAGTACACGAAGTAGACATCCTGCGGTAGCGCGAACTCGATGGGCAAGACGATCTTGTGGAACTCCCGGCCGACGTACTTAAGCTCGCCGTACTGGTAGTTCAGTAGGACATCGGGCGAGATCGTGCTGACCAGCAGGTCGTAGGTCAGCGTCTCCGATCCGATGTCGACCCGGGAGCGATGCACGTCGAACGCGGTGATCGTGGTGTCGAGCCGAACGTCGCATCCCTCGAGCGCGATGTCGAAGAACTGGTTGTAGCCGTCCTGGGGAATGGGATAGCAGTTGAACCAGTCCTTGAACTCGTACCGCTCACCCGACTCCAGCGGGCGGCGCTTCACCGTCGACTCGAAGCCGAAGTCCATCTCGGCGTTCGACTTCAGCATCCAGGCCTTCCGGTTGTAGTCCCGCACGTACTTGCCGTAAAGCGTCGACCCTACCCGCTGGATCCAGAACTCCTCGAAGTTGGCTGCCTTCGCCTCCTCCGGCCGGGCCGCCAGTTCCGCCCAGACGATGTCGGCGTCGGGCATGGCGGCGATGTCGTCCTCGTGGATCGGGTAGGTGTAGAAGGCCTGGTCGCGCTCGAGGTACGTGTAGTTGATCTTCTTAATGTGCCGAAGGGGTACGAACTTGTTAAGGAAGTCGAATGCCTCGGGGTACGGCGACAGGAAGTGCCGGGGCCCGTAGGTGTAGGGATGGCCGCCGTGGAAGAAGGTCCGCACCCCGCCCCCGATGAACCCAGCTTTCTCGATCACCGTCACCGACCAGCCCCGCTCCCGGAGGGGCATGGCGTAGGCGCAGCCGGCGAAGCCCGCGCCCACTACCACCGCCCGCTTCACGATCTCGCCTCTTGGTCTGGCGCCGGCCCCCTCACGCCCGCACCTCCACCGGACTGACGTACCCGGTCGCCACCCTCTCCATGTCGGGCGACTCGTCCCACACGTTACAGTTCTCACAGAGCGAGATGCAGGCCTTGCGCCCGGTCAGGTGCAGTTGCCGGCGCTCTTCCATGACCTTGGACCGCCACAGCTCGGTGATGGAGCTGGTGCGCACGTTCCCCGTCGGGTACTTGTTGTTGTAGTCCACGTTGCACAGCGGCACATCGCCGTTACAGAAAATCACCAGGAGCGACCACAGGGCCACACAGGGCAGGTTGGGCTCGTAGCTCTTGGCGATCGGCTTGAACCCCCTCAGCTGGCCACCCCAGTTGAAGATGTTGTGGTAGTAGATCCGGTCGTGGCTGCTGAGTCGGGACTGCCAGAACCGCTCGTACTCCAGCCACTCGTTTTGGTTGCTCTCCTGGCGGATCATGCGCATCCAGACACGGGTCGGCACGCCCATCCGGTCTCGCAGCTCGATGAACCGCAGCGCGTTCTCCAGCACTTCCTCGAAGATGAGCCGCACCCGGATGCTCTCGAAGGTCTGCTTGTCCAGGCTGTCGATGGACATGATGATGATGTCGAGGCCGGCCTCCAGCAACTCCCTCGCCTTCGCTTCGGTAAGAAGTGAGACGTTGGTGCTGATGGCCACGCTGCGGATGCCCCCGGCCTTCAGCGTCGCGACCCGGCTCGGCAGCTTCTTGTCGATGAGCGGCTCACCGTCTCGATAGAGGCTCACGCGCTTGACCTCGCGGGCGTTCTCGACGGTCTCCGCCGCTATCTTGGCGAACAGCTCGTCCGTCATCGGCTTGGCACCACGCTCCCAGTCGTCGATCGTGCACATGGGGCAACGGGCGTTGCAGACGTTGACCGTCTCAATCTCCAGGAATCGCGGGAACCGCAGCAGGGCGGCGTACTCCTCGTCCCGGCTGATGCGCCGGCGCAGGTACTCCTGCGCCGCCTCCCCGCTGATCGTCATCGCCGCCCTCCGCTCTCCGCCACCGTCGCGGCCGTTATCGATTACCGAGAGCGCGTAGCAGCTCCGCCGTGTACCGGATAGCCGCCTCGCTGTCACTGCCGTCGGGCGCCCATGGCGGATAGACGCTATCCCCCTCGCGGAGAAACGGCCCCGGTTTGGCCTCGTGATACACGACAAGGTCCGTCAGCGGCATCACTGCATGGTACATGTTCGCGCCGACCCGATAGAGGAAATTCCCCTCGGCGCTCAGCCGGCTGGCGTCGAGGATGCGCCCATACTCGTCGAACACGAAGGCCCCCATCTCACCTTCGATCACGTGGTACGACTCCCCCTTCCGCAGGTGCTTGTGGGGCCGGTAGTACTTGCCCCGTCGCTCGACGATGACCATCTCGTGGAACGCGGCATCGGGACTGTCGTGCAGGCAGAGCCGCACGTTGCGGTCTCCCAACCTGGCCGCCTCGGCTTTGAGCTCGGCCACCAAGGCGCCGTCGATCCGCACGGGCGCACGTTTGCAGAAATAGCCCCTTGACCACGGCCCGTCGTCGATCCATACGCACTCCGGGTCGGCCAGCACGATCGACGAACGCTCCATGGCCGCCTCAAAACCCGGCCGTCGCGCGGCTCCGGCCCTGGAATCTCGTCTCCACCATCCGGGCGCACACGTCGGCGACGTCGATGAGCGCGAGCCCCGTCTCCGCCACCAGTTTGCCGGGCCGCATCGAGACATCGACCGGCCGCCTCTCTCTCAGCACGAAGTCGTGGATGCTGCGGGGGGCGATCCGGACGTCGACGGATTGCCAGCGCTGGACTTCCCGCACCAGCATCTCCAGGAGCTGGATGCGCCGGTAGGGGCACGGTCCGGCCAGGTGGTAAAGGCCACGCCGGTCCTGGTCGATCAGCCGAAGAATCCCCTCCACCACGTCGTCGATGTAGACGGGCGAGAAGGTCTGGTCGATGGCACAGGTGATGATCGACTCCCGCCCGAGCCGCTCGAGCCACGCAGTGAAGAGCGTCCCGTCGCAGGGCTGCGAGCCGACGACCTTGGCCAGGCGAACGATCACGTGGTCGTCGGTCGCTTCGGCCAGGAAGCGTTCGACCTCCACCTTCTGCCGGCCGTAGGTGAGGATGGGATTCACCGAGTCCTCCTCGACGTACTGGCCCCGCGTCCCGTCGAACACGTACTCGCTTGAGATGAAGACGGGCTTGATGCCCAACTCCGACAGCTCCCCCGCCAGCCGCTTGATGCTGGTAACGTTGAGCGCGGTCGAGCGCTCGACGTCGGCCGCGCAGGACTCGGGGTCGGTGTCCCCCAGCAGGATCACCGCGTGCGATGGCCGCGGGCGGTCGCGGACTAGGTCCGCCACCCGCATCGTGAGGGCATCGTAGTACGCCGCGCCGGCCAGGGCCGACCGACAATAGGTGCCGATGGCTCGGTCCCCGAGCCGGGCGAGCAGGTGACGTCCCACAAAGCTGGACGCCCCCAGGACGAGAACGGTACCGACCAGACCCATCCTAGGCCATCGCGATCACGCAGCGGCCCACGGCATCGCCCCGGCGAACACGCTCCAGCACTTCGTTGATCGCCTCGAGCGGGTGGCGACCTGCGATCTGCTCGTCGAGCTTTAGCTTCCCGCGCTTGTACAGCTCTATATAGCGGGGAATGTCCACGTCTGGCTGGGTATCCCCGCCGTGAGATCCGAACAGGCGGCGGCCGAAGTGGAGCGGGAACGAATCGATGGTGATCCGTTCTTCGTGATGGGGCACACCAGCCAGGATCGTTCGGCCGCTGTCGCTGGTGACCGCATAGGCCGTCTCGATCAGTCGGGCATCTCCCACCGCATCCACGGCGACGTCGAATCCGCGCCCGCCGCTCACCTCCTTCAACACGCCGGCCAGGTCGCCCCGTCGCGCGTTCACGGTGTGAGTAGCCCCGAACCGCACGGCCTGTTCCAGCTTGTGGTCGTGTAGATCGACGGCCGCGATGGGGTACGAGTTCAGCAGGGCCGCGCCCTGGATCACGTTGAGGCCCACGCCGCCCACTCCGAAGACGGCCAGGGACTGACCCGGCTTCAGGGCGGCGTCGTTGAACACGATGCCCAGCCCGGTGGTCACGGCGCAGCCGAGCAGGGCGGCCACGGCAGGGTCGATGTCAGTCCCCACCGGGGTGAGGCGGTTCTCCGACACCACGGCGTACTCGTTGAACGTCGTGACCCAGCCGGCGTTGACCGGCCTTCCCTTCCAGCGGTATTGCGGCGTCGCGGCATTGATGCCGAGGCCCTTCATCCAGTGCAGGACCACCCGATCGCCGGCCTTCGCCTTGTTGACACCAGGGCCGACCTCGATGACGACGCCGGCCCCCTCGTGGCCCAGCAGATGGGGAATGAACGGATCGTGACCCCGCTTCCCGCTAATCTCGTCGAGCTGCTTGCCGCAGATCCCGCTGCACTCCACCCGGACCAGCACCTGACCCACCTCAGGTCGAGGCACCTCAACCTCCCCGATCTCAAGTGGCGCGTTCTGGGCGACCAGGATGGCGGCCCGCATGGTCCCGATCCCGTCAGTCGCCACGGGCCGTCACTCGAAGAAGATGCAGCCGTAGTCGCCGGTGTAGCCGCTGTCCTCGAGGAACCACCACCACTCCTCCGGCGTGTAGAACGATTCGCAGGTGAGCTGCCAGTAGAGAAGATTGGCCTTCTCTTCCTCAGTCCGGTAAGACTCCACCACGATGTACTTGCCCCCGCGCCCGACCCGCTCGATCTCCTGCAGGGCCTTGCGGAGATCGTAGACGTAGAGGTTATGGAGGGTGGTGATGGAGACCACGAAGTCGAAGCTCCTGTCCGGAAACGGGAGCTGCGTGGCATTGCCAGCCCTCAGGAAGGCGCGGACTTCCTCCTTGGAGTTTTCGATGGCGTAGCGCGAGATGTCGATCCCGGCCACGCGTACACGCGGCACCACCCGGGTAAATTCGTAGAGCAGGAAGCCCTTGCCGCACCCGACGTCGAGGATGGAGTCGCCCGGCTTGAGCCCGTAATGCTTCGCCATCGCCTCCGCCACCGGCAGCCAGCGCCCGTCGTACCGGTAGCCGCCGTAGCCGGAACGCCGGTCTCCGTCCCAGTACTCCTTGCCGAACTGCTTGGCGACCCTGGCGCAGGTGGCCTTGTCGTGCTCTACGACCCGCTCGAGGTAGTTCCGCTTGGTGCGCGTATGCACCTTCTGGGTGAAGTCGATGTAGGCCATGCTCCCCCCCGGGTCCTAAACGGAGCTCCGTCGGGGGGCCGTCGGGGTTCCGACACGATCGGCCAGCTCGGTGACGACCTCTACCAGTCGCGCCGTGGTGATGGCGCACCGCTCCATCAGGCTGGCTTGCGACCCATACTGGTCGGGGAAGCGGTCTGGGATCCCGATTCGCCTGAACTGCTTGCCCGGGCTGAACCCGGCCTCGGCCACAACCTCGGCCACCGCGCTGCCCATGCCGCCAATCACGCTGTGCTCCTCGATCGTCACGACCACGGGGACATCGGCCGCGCAGGTCAGGATCGCCTCGGTGTCGAGCGGTTTGATGGTGGGCACGTGCAGGACCGTCGCCGCCACGCCCCGCTCGCCGAGCAGGGTGGCGGCGTCCAGCGCGCTTTTCAGCGCCACCCCGGTGGTCACGATGAGTGCGTCCGTCCCCTCCCGCATGACGATCGCCCTGCCGATCGCGAACGGGTGTTCGGGGCACGTCACCACGGGGTCGCCGCCCTTGGCCAGCCGTATGTAGATCGGGCCCTGGTATTCGAGGGTCCGGGGCATGAAGCGGCACATCTCCTCGGCGTCGGCCGGCGCCACGATCGTCATGTTGGGAATCGCGCGCAGGATGGCGATGTCCTCTATCGCGAGGTGGGTCGGCCCCAGGGGGGCATAGACCAGCCCGCCCCCGTTGCCGATGAGGCGGACGTTCACGTCATGAAGGCAGAGATCGACAACGATCTGCTCGAAGCATCGGCGCGTCAGGAAGGTGGCGATGGTGTTCACGTAGGGGATCTTCCCGTCGAGGGCCAGCCCGGCCGCGATCCCGATGATGTTCGCCTCGCTCACGCCCTCCATGAGAAAGCGGTCCGGCATCTCGTCCTTGAACTGCTGCAGAGTGCCGGCACCGAGGTCGGATCCGATGAAGAAAACACGCGGATCCCGCTTGGCCAGCTCGTACACCATGTCCAGGCAGGCCTTCCGCATCAGCTCTCCTCTAGCGCAGCTCGCAGCGTCACGATCTCCTCGTCGGTGACCCGGTTCTTGTGGTGCCACGCGGGGTTGCTTTCGGCGAAGGCCACCCCTTTGCCTTTGACGGTGTGGCAAATGATGGCGCTCGGACGGCTACCGTCCAGTGGCACCCGGGACAGCGTGCTGCGCAGCACGGCGACGTCGTGTCCGTCGACTTCGGTGGTAGCGAAGCCGAAAGCCCGCCACTTGTCGGCGAACGGCTCGAGGTCGAGGACTTCGGCCGTGGGGCCGTAGGATTGTTGCCTGTTGTAGTCGACGAGCACTGTGAGGTTGCTCAGCCGGTGCTTGCCGGCCGCCAGCGCGGCCTCCCACACCGAACCCTCGTTGCATTCACCGTCGCTCACGATTACGAAGACGCGACGGGGGCTGCGCTCGTGGCGAGCGCTCAGCGCGAAACCGATTCCGATCGACAGGCCGTGGCCCAGGCTTCCCGTCGAGGCCTCGACCCCGGGGACCTTCCCGGCCTCCGGGTGGCCACCCAGAATGCCGTCGGGCCGGCAGAATCTCGCCAGCTGCACGTTGGGAAAGAACCCCTTGTCTGCCAGCACCGCATACAGCGCCAGGCACCCGTGCCCCTTACTGAGGATGCACCGGTCCCGCTCGGGCCAGGCCGGGTTGCCAGAGTCGTACCGCAGGATGTCGTCGTAGAGCACGCGCAAAATCTCTACCACGGAGAACGCCGACCCCAGGTGGCCCCGGCGAGCGGCGGCCAGCATGTCAATGATGGCCCGACGCAGCGCCTTGGAGCGCTCATCGAGACCGGCCAAGGAGACGGGCGGGCCGTCAGTAGCCGTACGCAAAACGCTCATGGCCACTCATCACCCGATCCAGCAGGGTGCACGCCTTGTCGAGCTGCTCGGCCTGCGCCTGCCCGGCGTCCGGCCCTTCGTCCTCGGCGAACCCCCGCCTCGCCAGGTGCTCGGGTAGGAACTCGTTCAGCAGGATGACGCACCACTTGAGACCGAGGAGCGGATACACGATCTCGACACGACGGTCGAGACCGGGATGCCTCGACAGCCGGCGAAGCACGCCGACGACGAACCGGTGCTTCAGGTCCTCGGACAGCCTCATGGCCGGATGCAGCAGGAAGTCGGCCACCATCTTGGCAGGATCGTCCCAGCCGAAGTACTCAAAGTCGAGGAAGATGAGGCTGCCCCCTCGCGCACGTAGCGCGTTGTGGAAGCCGAAGTCGGATGGGCTGAGCGTCCGCGCCGCGAGGTCGATGGGGGCCGCGAAAGCGAAGCCGAACGTCCGGGCCCGGGAAGCGCTCCAGGCCGCAACCGTCCGCAGCGCCGACGGAAGGGCGTCGGCGACGAAGGCTCGGAACCCTGCCGCTGCCCGGCCCTCGGGCTGGGCCCGCTGCAGCCGGCGAAGCCGCTCCTCGATGCTCTCCACGATCGCCTGGAACGAGAAGCAGGCCTCCGCCGCCGGGGGCAGATCGGTGGCGCCCGGGCGCTCCTTGAGCGCCTCCAGCACACCGAGGAACTCGACGGCCTGGTCGATGTCCTGGCCGGAGGCGCTCCCCGGGCCGATGGCGGAGCCCTCCACGTAGTCGTAGACCGCCAGATTGGCTTCCGGCAGTGCTATCAGCGGCCGCGGCACGCAGCACACGCCGTGGTCCCACAGGAAGTTGAGGCCCGCGAACTCGGCGGCCAGTCGATCCCGTTCATCGGGCCGTCGGCGCAAGTAGAGCTTGACCGCATACGCCTCGCCCGAGGTGCACGTCACCCTGTAGACGCGGCTGTTGTGCCCGCCGACGCGGCACACATCCGCGACCTCGCGGCCCAGCCGCCCGCCGATGAGCCGGCCCACGTCGACGGCGTCGCGCCCCCCTTCACTCACCGAACAGGTAGCCGGTGATCTCACGCCAGGATCGGACGACCCTCACGCCGGGCAGCGACATCGGCCGCCCGTGCGGGGCGAACAGGATCTTCTCGACGTTGTCGGGGAAGTCCGTCTCCCGGAACGTTTCCTCGAGATCGTCGATGAAGTGGGTGCATCCAAGGGCGGCGACCCGGGCGATCTTGGCCGCTCGCGTCGGCTCGAAGTACACGTCTTCCCGAGCCAGGCCGAGGCCGTCCGGCGCGAAGAACCCGTGCCGTTCCATCCAGCCCAGCGCCGCCACCCTGAGATTCACGCCGTGGGGATCGACACTCGCTACCTCGGTCTTGTGACTCACCACGTACACACGCACGCCGGCGGCGCGGGCGACCCGGAAGAAGGCCGCCACGCCCTCGTGTAGGCTGGCTTCGTCGATCAGAGAGCCGTACACGGTCGCCTGGACCCACTGCCAATCGAAGTCGCCGTCGCCGCGCCGGCGAATGCCGTCCCGAACGGCGTTCTTGTCGACCGGCGTGGCCGGCGGCACCAGCTGCCGCTCCAACGCCAACCGGTGGATGACGTCGTCGTAACTCACCAGAGTGTTGTCGAAATCCGTAGCGATGATCAGCGCGCCCTTCCGCCCCGGTCCCGGCTCAGGCGAGCCGCCGCTCCTGCATGGTCTTGATGTTGTAATACCGGCTCGCGTCTGGGTCACCGATCCAGCCCGCTCGGAAGGCCGCTGTCAGGTCTCGTACGGCGTCCTCCACCGAATGCCGGGCCACGAACCCGAGGCACCGACGGATCTTCTCAGAGGAAATGTGGTAGGACCGAAGATCGTCAGTCGGCGTGGTGTCGATGGCCACGTTTGTGCCGACCACCTTGCGGACGGTGTCAGCGATCTCGATCACTCGGAGATTATCGCAACCGGCGTTGAAGATCTCGCCGTCGACGGCGGCGTCCGGCCACTCCAGCGACTTGACGTAGAGATCGGTCATGTCCTCGATGTGGATGTTCGGACGCATCTGCTGGCCACCGAAGACAGTGATCCGACCTCTGGTGACGGCGTGGCTGGTCAGGATGTTCACGGTGAGGTCCAGTCGTAACCGCGGCGCGTACCCACACACGGTCGCGGGGCGCAGAATCAGGGTCACGAACCCCGGCGACCGCTCCCGGAGCAGGACCTCCTCACACAGCGCCTTGTATTTGGAGTAGTCCGTCAGGGGCTCCAGGCTCAACTGCTCGGTGACGTTTTTCTCCCTCTTGACACCGTACACGCTGGAGGACGAGGCGTACACGAACCGACGGACCCCAGATGTCTTGCCCACCGCCACCAGATCGAAGAAGGCGTTGTAGTTGATGGACTTGCTGAGCTCCGGATCGAGCTCGAAGCTCGGATCGTTGGAAATGCAGGCCAGGTGAATGACGGCATCGCAGCCAGGCATGATCCGCTCCAGCAGCCGGCGGTCGCGGATGTCTCCTCTGACCTGGTCGAGGCCGGGGTGGTCGCGCACGCTGTCCAGCACATGGTCGCCGTAGAGATACAGATCGAGAACCTTGACCCGGTAGCCGGCGCCCAGAAGCTTGGGGACCAGGGCGCTCCCGATGTATCCAGCGCCTCCGGTCACAAGAACGGAGTTGAGACGAGTCATTGCCGGATTTCTTGCCCTACTTCATCAACGAGATCAGATGCTGCGCGATCGAAGCCTGGTTGATGGTCACCCGGTTGCCGAGGTCGGCGACCATCTGGGCCCCGGCCACGTTCCCGACCAGGCCCACGATGTCCCACGGTACCCCCTGTACGGCCATTAGCGAGGTGACAGCCAGCACCGCGTCGCCGGCCCCCACTCGGTCCATGACGCGGGTGGCCAGGGCCGGCACCTCCGTGAACCCGGCGTCGGGAGCCCAGTGCAGGCTGCCGCTCTTGCCCAGCGTCACCGTGAAACGGGGCGCATCGATTCGCTTGGCGACCTCCATAACCAGCTCGCGCCAGCTGGCGTGCCGCATGCGGGTCTCCAGTGCCACCTCGTAGCCGGCCAAGCAGACGTAATCGGCCCGGGGGTATTTGGAGATGGTGTTGAAGCCCCGGTTCCCTGCGTTGGCCTGGGTATTGACGGCCATGAATCGGGCCGCGCTGCACACCGACGTCACCGCGGCGGGCGTCATCAGCCCATGACCGTAGTCGGCGACCACCACCAGGTCGTAGTCGCTGATCCCGTCGAGGGCCTCCACCAGCTCGCGCTCGTCGGCCGGCTCGAGGGGCTCGTCGTGCATGACGTAGAGCTCGAACATCCGTGCGCCGGTGTGGTTGTCCACGAAGCGGCGCTTGTGGATGGTGGGCGCACCCCGTCGCGTCACGAAGTGAGGCCTGACATTTGGCAGGAGGGCCAAGCGGATGAAATCCTCCCGCCGTTCCGTCTCGCCCAGCTGGGTGACCAGCCGGACCTGCCGGCAGAAGCCGGCCAGGTGGTTGGCCACGGCCACGCTGCCGCCGGCGTGCGTCTCGGCCGAGTGGTACCGGAAGGCCAGGATCGGATCCTTCGAGGACTTGCCGAGGCCGTCGCAGAAGACGTACTCGTCGAGGATGGCCTCCCCTACCACGAGGATGTCGAGCTCCCGCGCCCGCTGCAGGTAGCCCAAAACCTCCTCGATCGAGTGCCGCTCCCGGAAGGTCCGAAGCCATTCGTCGGTCTCCGTGGAGAACACCGGGAGGTAGCTGTTGATCAGCCGGGACGAGCTGAAGGTCAGGTCGTGCGTGTACTCGATGCGGCCACCGATCTCCTCCACCGCCTGGATCTCGGCCAGCAGCGCCACCCGGGCGTCCCCGCTCACATCGCGGTACTCGTCGCCCTTGCAGTAGACGTGGGGCTGGAGGAGCCGGATGGTCTCGGCCGCGGTGGGCCACCGGTTAATCGCCACGTAATCGACCGCGCCCAGCGCAGCGACGGCTTCCGCTCGCAACGCCTCGGTGAAGGCCGGCCGATGTGAACCCTTGTTCACGAAGCGGTCGGGCGTCACCGTCACGATGAGGACGTCGCCATGCCGGCGGGCCTGCTCGAAGTGACGGATGTGGCCCACGTGGACGAGGTCGAAGACGCCGTGACACATCACGACGGTGGCTCCGCGCCCGCGCAGCTCAACCACTCTCTGCGCCAGCGCCTCCAACCCCAGCCGCTTGGTCGTCGATCGGATCACCGCGCCTTCCATCGCCTTATCGAGCCCTCTC
>CAZDYT010000013.1:5541-19726 GCA_964509395.1 uncultured bacterium | reverse complement strand
GCCGAGGCCCATACCGCATGGTGGTGAATGATGGCGTTGACGTCTGGCCGGACCTGGGAAACGGCCGCGTGGAGCCGCCATTCGCTGGACGGCTTCCAGCGGCCCTCCGCCCGTCCTGATGACAGCTGTACCCGCACCAAGTCCCGCTCCCCGAGTAAGCGGTAATCCCGCCGTGACGGCGTGATGAGGATATTCTCTCTGTCTGGACACCGGGCGCTGATATTCCCGGCTGTGTCCGTCGCGAGGTCTGCCTCGAGCAGAGAGATGCCAATCTCGATGATCTGCCGGCAGAGGTCCGAGTGCGTCATCTGCCTCACCCCCATTTGGCTGTCCCCGATCCCGCCGTGAAGACGGTCGACCCTCAGCCGCGTCCGGACGGTGCGTTCGACGCCATCACTCGAGCCGTAGTCGGCCGTGGACCACCGCCACGCTTCGGGCCGCGCAGACCGCCTCAAGCCTCTGAACACGGTCGGCCGGGATCTTCTCCGAGGCCACGATGACCTCGGCCACCCGATGCGCCGCCAGGAGGTCCGCGGCCCGGTCGAGGCCCCCCAGCACCGGCACCTCGTGGATCCGCGTCCCGACCTTCGACCGGTCGTCGTCCAGAAACCCCACGGCCTCCCGCCGGAGGGCGGCGTTGTTCCGCAGCTCGCGCAGCATGAGCTCCCCGCCATCGCCCGCCCCGTAGATGAGCACCCGGCGGAAGTCGCCATGCCCGGGCCGGAGCAGCTCCCCGAGCAGCCGGAACGACACGCGGCTCCCCGAGATCACCAGGACCAGGAGCAGCCAGTCCAGGACGAACACCGCCCGCGAGAGGCCCTCGAAGCGGATGGTGAAGACGAAGTAGAGGACGGTCGCGCCCACGCCGACCGTCGCCCCCCGAATCAGCCGCAGGAGATCCGCCAGGCTCGTGTACCGCCAGAGGCCCCGGTAGCTCCCGAAGAGCGCCAGCGACGAGAGCTGCAGCAGGATGACGGGACCGATGGTTCGCACGAAGGTCTGGCGATGCGTTTCGAAGCCGCTCTCGAACCGCAGGAGGTACGCCGAGTAGTACGCCACCACGATCAGCACGAGGTCGATCGCCACCGTCGCGACCTGCCGCTTGAACGGGAAGTCGGCCGCGAGCCGCACGATCGGCGTGTCGATCCGCACGGCCTCGCCCCGGAGGACCTGGACGCGGCTCAGGTGGACGCCCAGCAGGAAGAGCGCCACCAGCAGGAGCGCCAGGAGCGCCACCGTGTAGGTGAACCCGTACTGGTAGGAGAGGATCGCGAGGAGCCCGGAGAGCACCGAGACCCCGTAGAGGAAGACGAGCGCCTGGCGCTCGCTGATCCCGAGCGCCACCAGGCGATGCGAGGTGTGATCCAGGCCGCCCCGGGCGACCGGTCGCCCGGTCACGAGGCGGGTCAAGGTCACGAACGTCGTGTCGAAGATCGGGATGAGCACGAGCAGCACCGGGAGCACCAGCACGGCGGCGATCCCGCGCGAGTACGCGAAGTCCCCGACCAGGCACAGCCCGCTCAGGAAGAAGCCGATGAAGAGGCTCCCGGCATCCCCCATGAAGATCTTCGCCGGCGGGAAGTTCCGGACGAGGAACCCGGCCGCCGCGCCCATGAAGGCCGCCGCCGCGCCGGCCCCGGCGAGATCCCGGTCCGTCAGGAAGAAGGCGAGCCGGAAGCCGGCGGCGATGACGGCCATCCCCGCCGCCAGCCCGTCCATGTTGTCGAGCAGGTTGAAGGCGTTCGTGATCCCGACGACCCAGAGGAGGGTGAGGAATACGTTGACCTCGGGGTACGGCGTCAATCGCAGCATGAACCCCAGCTGCATCAGGAAGGCCGCCAGGACGATCTGCGCCACGAGCTTCGCCTGGGGCTGGAGCGACCACACGTCGTCGAAGAGCCCGACGGACCCCATGATCAGCGCGATGAGGAGCAAGGGACCGAACCGCGCGGCATCCCCGACCAGGGCGAGCGGAGCCAGGACGCCCGCCATGATCGCGAGACCGCCCAGCAGAGGGACGGGTCGCCGGTGCCACCGGTCCTCCTGCGGCTCGGTCACCAGTCCGACACGCCGCGCCGCCCTCTCGCAGCCGAGCGTGACCCCGAGCGTGACGAGGAGTGCGATCAAGCCCGGTAGAGCCAGCGCGGTCATAGGCTCCCAAACCCGAGCTTCTCGCGGTCGAACGTTGCGCTGCTACGTCGCTCCTTCAACATAGCCCTTAAATCCGCAGAATTTCCCGTTACCACTCATGGCTTCCTTCCTATCGTCAATACAAACGGCCCCAAGGGCTGTAGAAAGCTGGGCCGAAAGAGGACGCTGTCCAGCAGATTGTAAACTGGCAATGCCCAGCGTATACGCGCAGAGGCCACATATTTGTAATGCAGGCCCGACAAGTAAGCCGTACGTGCTTCGAAGCCGGCAGCACGGAACACTTGCCTCACTTCCCTCGCAACAACTGGCCGTTCGTTCCTGGTGACTCCCGTGCCACTTCGAAAAGGCGAACTCCTATCTCGGTAGAGCCACATGAACGGGTTCAGACGGTTCGGGTCAAAGGCAACGAACACCCCACCCGCTTTGAGCACGCGAAACACCTCTTGCGCACAGCGCCTGACATCAGGCAAGTGATGCACAACACCGCTAAGAAGCACCCCATCCAGCCTCTCAGACGCAATGGGCAACTCTTCGACGTCTCCGACTACCAGCGCCAGCTTCGCATCTTTCCGCTTGCCAACCGCCGCCAGTGGGTGGCTGATATCCAACCCGCAGGCGCGCAAGCCGTTCTTGACGAGCAACTCCGTGAACACACCAGACCCGCACCCGAGGTCGAACACTCGCGCCCCCGCTCTCAGTTTGGCGTGGCCTAAGCAGCTCTGCACAATCTTCGCGTTAGTATCCGACGTAAAGACATCATACTCACCAGATTTCGCATGTTCCGAAAAGAAACGAATCTCCTCCATCTTGTCCTGCCGGGTCGGACCGGTCTGCTCACTGTCTCGAATCATCTACGTCATCCCTAACAGAAGCAGCCACATCATGGACGCTGCGCCGCCCAAGCGCGCGCCTGACTCGTCCGTCACGAGTGTGTGCCACCACGTCTTCCCTGCCCGTGACCACGCTCGACCGTTCTCTCCGGCGCTGACGCATTCGGCTCTCACCGTATCCTCCCAGGCATCGCTCGCCCTTCCAGGGCCGCTCGCTTGAGCCCGCGCCACTGCCCCCGCCCCGGAGCACGTCACCGGAATCGCCTCAGAACGCCGCCTCCCGATCCCGTGGAACGGTCTGCGGCGACCCGCAACTTCCTTCTACGCAGTACCCCTTCAACTCCCAAAACGTCGCAAACAGAATCAGCATCCCCACACCGGGAATCGACAGGTGGCCGAGAAGATTCCGCATTTCAACGGGCGACAATGACACAGCGCTCGCCATGAACGAAATCGGAACCACGTAGCCAGTTAGGGTATAAGCGATGGCAACGACGGCTAACTGGCCAAACCTCGCCTCCCCCCTCCCCAGGAGCCAGACGAAGCCGGCGGAAAAGGGCACGACCAGAAACATCAAGTAGTAGATGTTGCTCCAGGGAGGAATCACGATCATCGTCATGAGCAGGATCGAGTATTCCCACACATTGACCGGCCGTCTTCTCTGTTTCCACACCCAAACCAGCACAAACCCTAACAGGCTGATCTGAGCGACACCACCCAACACCCTGCTTGCCGCTGGGAATGCTGGGGTCATTTTCGGAGAGCGCGGGTTGATATGCGTCGTAAACGCCCTCTGCACGATGTTGGCCATTGCCTGGTTGTCCGCATGCGGCTCGAAGTCGGCGGCCGATGTCCAGCCACGCGCCAGCCGAAACGTGACCGAGTGCTCAAAACCCAACACACGCTGGCCGACGAGCCCGATCACCACGATTGCGACCACGGAAGCAGCAGCAGCGCGCCACCGTCCCTTGAGAACGAGATAGGGAACAAAGAGTGCCGGGAGAACCTTCGTCATCGCAGCCAGGCCAATCATGCCGCCTGCGACGACCTCCCGGCCTCGTTTGAGACAGTAAAAGCCTACGCTCAGCAAAAAGAACTCCAAGATCTCGAACTCTCTGCCCACAATCGCCTGGAGAAGCGGAAAATAGTTGAGCCAGACCACGAACATGACGGCCGAAGATAGGCCCTTACCCGCGTCCCTGGACAGCTCACCGAGCCATATGAGAAACGCGATCCCAAGCAGAACATAGTTAACCGCTAAGAGGATGCGCATTGCATCGGGAATCGACCTCACAAACCCGAGCGGGTACGTCCAAAAGTGCGCGATCGGCCCGTAGTTCCACGTGGGGTTCGGATACTGGACAGCTACGGTGTCGGCAGCAAATTCCTCTCGGCCAGAAACCAATGGGCCCGGAAACCCCGAGAGAACGTCGCCCCCCCGAACGCCTATCGCGGCCCACACCCCCGTGAAAGCGAAGTGGGCCACCGAGTAAAGGAGCAGGACACTCCACAAGACTGGCTTCAGCCCTCTCACAATGGCGGCGGTCTCCTCGAACGGCTCGCGCTTCAACCGCTGACGGAGACATTCATCGCCGCCCCCCGCGATAATAGTCGACGTTCGACTTGAAGAACCTCACGTACTCGCGCAGATTCTTCCACACTCGCATCCCACTCTTCGAGCGCTTCTTCTCATAGGAGTACCGCATGGCAACTTCCCCGAAACGAAACCGGTCCATACGGCTGATCTTGACCAGAATCTCGACGTTGCTCACGAATCCCTCGCACTCGATAAAGCTAGAGTTGTACCGCGCCAGGGCATCCTGGATGACTTTAGCCTGGTACGCGCGACAGAAGAGGGTATAGTCTCGGACGTCCGGAATGCCGAAGTACCACCGCATGAAGTAGTTGGCGCCGAGGCTCAAGATCTTCCTCTTTAAAGGGAACCCGTAATACCCACCCCCTGGCCGGTAGCGCGACGCACACACAACGTCTGCACCTTCCCAGATACACCGAGCTAATCTCGCGACCGTCTCGGGATCATTGGTCCCGTCGCCTTCCATGGTGACAATGACGTCGCTCGGTCCCGAGCGGCGAGCCGCGAAGCGAAGTCCGGTCTCGAAGGTTCGCGCAACGCCGAGATTCTTGGGATGACAAACCACTTCAAGCGCCAGCCTATCAGCAAACGAGCGTGCCACCTCCGCAGTGCCATCTATGCTCCCGTCATCGACCACCACAACCTTGAGACCGGGGATGTGAAGCCCCCGCAGCCCCTCCAGCACCTCGCCGATGCGGGCTTCCTCGTTATAGGCAAGAATCACGACCGTGATCGGGCTCATCCACTACTCACTTCCTCTTGGCATAAACGGTCATGAAGTCCCGAAGGTCTATGGGAACCACGCGGTGATCGAATCGGAAGCGTGCAGCCAGTCCCCCGAGCGCCCTACCGGCCGGTCGACAGTATGTCTCAAGCTTCCTGGCCAAGTAGCCTAAGGTGACCATATGAACATATGGTTCGATCTTCACAACCTCCCAGCCCGCCGCCCTGAGGAGGCTCCGGATGGTCTGAGGAGTGAAGTAGAAGAGATGCATCCGCATATACCACGGCCATCGACCCCGGAGAAGTCGGGCTACCGCTGAGGCCACATTCATCGTCGAAAGCGCAAGATACCCACCGGGCCGAACAAGCCGCCGTGCCATCCGCAGCTCATCCAGAGGATGAGGGTAGTGTTCGATGACGTCCCACATCGTCACCAGATCGAAGATCCGGTCACCGAAGGGGGCATCAGCGAGCGTCCGACAGTAAAGAAGGTGTCCCCGTTGGGCAGCAATCTCAGCGGCCCAATGGCTCGGCTCGACGCCAGCGACCTCCCAGCCTCGTTCATGGGCAACGTCGAGAAATGCTCCCGTGTAGCAGCCCACATCGAGCAGGCTCCCCCTGACCCCTACTACCGATTCCAGCTTGTCCAGCGCCCGTCGGAAGGTGTCCCGACGGCCCTCTTCGTGCTCGAGGTACAGCTCATCCTCCACCTTCTGATAGAAGGACAGGATTGTCTCATCATCCTCCCGAGGGTTCCGGAACATCAGTCCGCATCCCACGCAGCGTCCGATGCGACCGAAATGTCCATGGTCCATGCTGGTGCAGGCCATCGCGTCGGGGACGATCTCCGGCGACCGGCCTCGGTCGACCAAGACGGCCTCGCTCTCACTCCCGCCGCAGAGCGGACAGGATACGGCCACCAACGCGCCCACCCTGCCTTCTCCGTCGAAGTTGCGCACACGCTCGGAGGTCAGGGCCGCCTCCAGTTATACCCGAAATGGTAGGACGTCCCGGCCAGCGACTGCTGGAAAAGCCGGTCTAGCCTGCCGTACGTTTGATCCCAGGCCGCCGCCGCCTCGGCGTACTCGAAGGTCCTCTCCGGGACTGGCCGGTAAGACAGCACGCGTCCGATTTCTCTCCCCTGATACCGAACCACCAATACAACCCGAGCCCCACTCTTGAGCAGCTTCGAGATCACCTCTGACCTCCACGCACCCCCTTCGCCCATGAAATCCACATAATAATCGAAATGTGGAACGCGGTACGCCTCGTAGAGCTCATCGGGCGCAACCTCCTTCCCGAACACCTCCCTACCGAAGTCCAACAGGCGATTCGGTTCCTCAGGGGTCGAGGATCGGCTGTAGCTCAATCCGTAATAGAACTCGCCGAAGTGCCCGAGGAATACGTCCGACGACAGGTGAAAGACATAGGCGTTCGCCGGGCCGAGCTCTCGTATGTAATAGCTCACCGCCTTCACCGTCCTGCACGCATCTCTCCTGGCTACTTGGTCAACCGCCTGTTCCACGTTGTAGGCAATTGCGGCGGACTGATGAACGGCGAGCCAGAAAAAGGCGCCACCACCGGCGCAGAGCACTCCTCGCCAGACTCGCGCCACCAATGAACGCTCCTTCAAAATCGCAACCCTCCACGCTCGAGAGAAGAGCCCTGCGAGGAGTATGTAGCCCGGAAGCGCCAGACTATACGCGTTGATCCACGTAGGAACCGAAAAGCCCATTCCAAGGCCCTTCAACCCCGACGCATAGCGCATGACTCCGAACGAAACCATGGCGAACCACACCCACACCACCGCGACTGCATCGCCCCGAAGAGCCTTGGGGGCCGCAAGGACGAAACCCGCCAGGACAAGAACCCACCCAGCCCGAAACGGAAAATACCAGTCAACCGCCCGCGCCCAGGCCACGAACATCTCACTGGTCGGGACCAGGCCCCCGTGGCTCCCACGCAGTTGAATGTAGCGCAAAAGCGTCAGATTGGACCCCTTGGCGGCAGCTGCCGCCGCCACTAAGAGATCGACCGCAAACCCCAGCCCCCATGCCACAACGCCGAGCAGAAGCAGACGATCGCGCACCACTCCAGCTAGCCGAGACGCAATGGGGCCCTCGCGCATGGCTATCGCAAGGACCACCATGCAGGCCACGATATACAACCCGTCTGTCATCGCCGCAAAAAAGGCCAGCCCCCCAAATAGGAGCCTGAGGGAGACTCGTGCGCTACGGTGAGCGCCCCACTGCACAAGCAAAAGAGAAACCTGGATGAGGGGTACAAAGGAGAGGCGGCCCCATCCGGTCTTCGAAACGAACACATAAAATGCCGAAGACGCCATGAGAGGGATCAGCACTATCCCGGTCAGCGGCTCCCGGAGGATCAGACAACAAAACACCACCGCCGCAGCAATCAGGAGAAGGTTGGTAATCCCGCCCGTGATGAAAAGCGTTTTCTCGGTGACGGGCAGCCCGAGGCCGGAGAGAATACCGCTCCCCGAATAATAGAACATCACGTCTCCGAGTCCGTGCTGGGAGTAGAATAGCGACTTAAAGAAGTTATATCGAGGCGCAGCGTCAAGATTGAACCACGGGAGCACGTGGAGCCGAAGGCCTGGCATCAGCTCCGCCATTTCGTCTGGGGTCATACAAAAAACGCCCCGAAGCCCTGTAAAACGCAGAAGGATCCCAATAACTCCGATCGCCACTACCCCCACGAGGCCGGCCTTGCTCAGCCGGGACAGCCGCCCCCGAGAGATCCAGGCTTGCCAATCAGGCCGCTCGACGCCCATTGTGCCCGTCCTGTCGCGGAACATCCGCGGAGCAGCCACTCGGAGCGGAGAGCGGCGACCATTGGGGTCCAACGTAGCCCAGAGCGAACCGCTCGACCTCGAGTCCAGGAGCCCTGCAGGCAAGGCACCGCCACCGCGCCTCTTGGCGGTCCCGCGTGTTCAGTTGGACGGTGCCTCGTCGCGCGACACTGGGATCGGGTCGCGCCACGGAATGAAGCCTTCCCCGGTGGGCCGACGATAGTCGCCTCGAGTCAAGAGCTTTTCAAGCCAGACGTAGAGCACGATGAAGAGATAGCGACTGCCCATCTCCTTGAGCCCGAGCCTCGACGCGCCGCTGGCCCGCTGCTGCCAACTGATGGGTACGACCTCGTAGGAGTATCCCCGGACGATCGCCTTCAGCGGGAGCTCGACCGTCAAGTTGAAGTGGGCCGAGACAAGTGGCCGGCACCCCGCGATGACGCTCGCCCGGTACGCCTTGAACGCGTTCGTGACATCGTTGTAGCGGAGTCCAAACAGCACCCGGATGAAGAGGTTCGCGAGTCGGTTGAGGACCAGCTTGAGCGTCGGGTAGTTCTCCACCCGGGCACCCCGGATGAACCGTGAGCCGAAGGCGCACTCTGCCCGATCCCGAACCACGTAGTAGTAGCTCACCAGGTCTTCGGGGGAATCGGAACCATCTGCCATGACGATCGCCACGGCATCGCCCTCGGAGACGTCCAGACCTCGGCGCACCGCGTAGCCGAATCCGTGCGGGCCCGGGTTCGACACCAGGCGAATCCGCTTGTCGACCGCGACGCGGGCCATGACCTCCCCAACCGTCGAATCGCGGCTCCCGTCGTCAACCACCACGATCTCGTACGGAATCCGCTCTCGTCGCAACCGCTCTGACACGCGATCGATCGTCGAGCCGATATTGCCGGCCTCGTCGCGGGCAGGGATTACTGCGGAGAGCTTCACGACGGCGTTTCGACGCGCTGCCCCGCGAGCTCGCGGAAGATATCCTCAAGCGAGCGCGTAACACCCCACTCCGGGTAATCGGTCATGAACCGCTGGAGACTCGTGATGTAGCAGATATGATCTCCGACCCGCGGAGCCTCGACGTAATCCACCTTCAGTCGCTTGCCGAGGAGCTCTTCGAACCGCGCGATCGCCTCGATGACCGACACGCTGTTCGTCCGCGCGCCCCCGAGGTTATACACCGCCGCCACGCGCGGGTGCTCGTAGAAGGCGAGTATGGCCGTGCACACGTCGTAGGAGTGGATGTTGTCCCGCACCTGCTTGCCCTTGTAGCCGTACACGCGGTAGGTCCGGCCGTCCCTGACGGCTCGGGCCAGGTAGGCGAGGAAGCCGTGAAGCTCGGCTCCCGAGTGGTTCGGACCGGTCAGGCAGCCTCCGCGAAAGCACACGGCCGGCATGCCGAAGTAGCGACCATACTCCTGCACCATCACGTCCGCCGCAAGCTTCGACGCCCCGAAGAGGCTGTGGAGGCACGCGTCCACCCGGCACGTCTCATCGATGCCCCCGTGGTGCGCTGGATCCGCGTAGTCGTACCGCGTCTCCAGCTCAACCAGAGGGAGTTCGTTTGGCGCGTCCCCGTATACCTTGTTCGTGCTCATGAAGACGAAGGGCGACTCCGCGCAGTAGCGGCGCGTTGCCTCCAGCAGATTCAGCGTCCCCAACGCGTTGACCTCAAAGTCATCGAAGGGCCGATCCTTCGCGAGGTCGTGCGAGGGCTGTGCCGCACAGTGGATGAACAGGTGCGGTCGCTCCCGGCGGACAAGATCGAGGACGGCGGGCCGGTCGCGGATGTCCAGGTCATGGTGCGTGAAGCGCCGCGTCGCCTTCTTGAGACGCTCGAGATTCCAGGTGGTGTCGCCGTCGGGCCCGAAGAAATCGCGCCGCATGTTGTTGTCGACGCCGTGGACCTCCCAGCCTCTGGTATCAAAGAACGTGACCGCTTCGGACCCGATCAAGCCGCTGCTGCCGGTGATGAGAACTCGCTTCACGGGACGTCCCTCGCCCGTAGCAGCGGGCCGCCTGACAGCCAGCCCCGCTCTCGCAACCCCCCGCTACGCTCCGCGCTTGAACGGATTTCCACCCTCCGCCAGCACCGTCTCCCCCAGACGTGCGCTGTTCTTCTCCCGGTCTACTCTCTCTATGCGGTTGATTCGAGACTCTTCAGCGCCGCATGAGCCTCTGCCAGCGCCATCGAGGATATATTCTCGATTCTCCAGGAGTGATTGAGCAACCGCCAACAGATTTTGTTGACATATCGCAAGACCTCTGGGTGGATGATCGTGTTCTTCATCGTCGGATACATCCAGTTCATAAAGTCGGGATCGAAGTCCGGCGCCAGATAGCCACCCGCCAGGGCCTGCTCGTACAGCACCGTTCCAGGAAACGGCACAATGATCATGACATTGGCTCGGTCCAGTCCGGCATCCATGTGGCGCTCCGCCAACATAATGGTCTCGGTCAACTCATCATAGGTCTCATCAGGGTATCCAAACGTGTAATTGCCTCCGACGATCAATCCCAGCTCTTTCGCCGTGCGAATAAGAGAAATCAGATCGAGGCCGAGATCGAGTTTGCCCGTGGCGTACTGGTCAATGATTCGTTGAGAGCCAGACTCGAATGGCAGCGTCAGCTCTCTGAATCCGGCCTCGACCATCGACTCCAACAGCTCTCGGTCCACGACGCGCTTGCCATCAGCCTTCGTGAACAGGTGCATCACGTTGACGCCGTTAACGTCGCTGAGCGTCAATTTCCTCTTTTTGATTTCCGCAAAGATACTCATGGCCCTCTTTTTCTTCGCCAACAGGCTGTCATCCTCCACGAAGACATACTCCACACTCAGATCTTTCAAGATATCAATCTCACGGATAACCCGCTCGACGGACTTCGAGCGCAGGCTCCGAATGTTTCCGAAAGGGGAGCCCTCCACTTCCTTGGAAATATGGCAATACTCACACTTGAACGGGCATCCTCGTGACGTCATGAGCGAGCCGTACCGAATCCGGTTCTCCGGACTGAAGCCTCCGCCATGCGGCCGGGCAATTTCCCAGTATCTCTTCAACGGCAGCATCTCCCAGGCAGGAATAGGCAAATTGTCCAGATTCTGCTCGACAAACGCCTGCGGATTGGTGATGACACGACCGCCTTGGACGAACGTCACTCCCGCTATCTTGGAAAAGTCGCGGTTGCCACGACGCAACGCGTCCCCAATCTCTAAAATAGTCGTCTCCGCCTCGGAGAGGCAAATCGCGTCGGCCCCGGCTTCGAAGAATCGTGCGGTCAGAGTCCGGGCGTTGACGCCACCCAGAACCACCAGTTTGGATGGATCCACCTGCTTCACCAGCTTCACCACCTCGATCACCCTGGAGGTCTGCGCTGTGAAGATCGACGTGATGCCGATGACGTCATACGGCGCAATCTCTTTGGCAATATCATCGGGCGACATGCCAATCCGGATCAGTCCGTTCGGCAGCTCAACCTTGCGATAGAACGTGTCCTTCAAGCTATGGCGCTCGTTGCCAACACAGGCGTCCAGAATGGCTACCTCGTAGTCCTGCTGCCGGAGCGCCGCTGCCAGATAGGGCAGCGCCAGCGACCCATCTGGTTTGGCGCTGTCATCCGGCCGAAACTGGAGCGGCGAATACATGAGGAGGAACTTCGGATCCCTCACGAAATTGAGCTTCGACACCGTGCCCACCCGCTCGTCACCTGGCATTTCCATCTCCGCGACGCTCCAGCAACTCCGTGTAGAGCCGGTCGACGTCCGCCACCAGGCGCTCCGCCCCGTAGGCGGGGTACACGCGCTTGCGGCCGTTCGCGCCGAACCGTCGCCTCCGCTCGGGATCCTCGAGCAGGTCGACCAGGGCGTCGGCCAGGGCAGCGGGATCGCCAGGGCGCACCAGGAGGCCGTTGACGCCCTCCTCGACGAGATCGGGCACGCCTCCCACACGGGTGGCGACCACCGGGCAGCCCGCTGCCATGGCCTCGATCAGCGAGACCGGCGAGCCCTCGTTGGCCGAGGTCAGCGCGACGACGTCGAGGTCGGCGTAGATCCGGTCGAGGTCGCGCCGCCAGCCGAGGAAGTGCAGGCAGTCCGCCAACCCTTCGCGTCGGGCCAGCTTCTCGAGCTCCGCTCCCCGCTCGCCGTCCCCGACAATCAGGAAGTGGCAGCCCGGGCTCCGCGGCCGGACCAGCGCCGCCGCCCGGAGGAACTGCTCGTGACGCTTAATGGGCACCAGCCGGGCCACGACGCCGATCAGCGGCGCGCCCGGCGGCAGCCCTAGCTCGGCCCGAAGCGAGCCGCGCCACGCCTCGGCCTCGAGGAGCTGCCGGAGGTCGAGGCCGAGGGGCACCACCACCAGCTGTCCGGGTCGCCCAATGCGGCAGCGGGCCAACTCGTCCTTCACCGACTCGCTCACCGTGAACAGGCAAGTGCTGATCCGGGCCAGCGCGCGCTCGATGGTCGCAAACAGCCACGTGGCCGGCCGCGAGAAGTAGCTGTGGAGCACATGGCCGTGATAGGTGTGGGCGACCACAGGGACTCCGGCCAGACGCGCGGCCACCCGCCCGAGGGCGCCCGCCTTCGCGGTGTGGGTGTGGACGATGTCCGGGCGGAAGCGACGGAAGAACCGATACAGAAAGACGAGCGCTCTCGCGTCGCCGAGGGGCGCGACTTCGCGCCCGAGCCCCGGGACCGGAACCAGCCGTACCCCCGCCTGGGTGGCAAGGTCGGCCATGCTGCCCTCCCGGGGTCCCTCGCGCCCGGTCAGCAGGACCGACTCGTACCGTGCGCTCGGCAGGCGGGCGCACAGGGTCACGACGTGCTGGGCCGGCCCGCCGACGTTCAGGCGGGCGATGACCCGGGCCACGCGGACGGGGACGCCGGTCTCCTTCATCGTCCCCGATCGATGGCGCGGTCCGGTCTTGTCAGATCCACGAGCGTCACCGTATGGTAGGGCATGCCTTCTCGACCGAAATGGATTGGCCGCGGCACGACGCTGGTCCTCGCGGCGGTCGCCGTCGTTGCCTGCATCCTCTTCCGCCGGGGTCCGATCCTGAACGCGGCACTCATCGTTCTCGTGGGGTTCCTGGGGGTCCGGTGGCTCGCCCACCGGACGGGCGGGCCGTTCCTCGAGCGTGTCGTCATGGGCGCCTACGCTACCGTCGTCCTGCTCGCCATCGCTCTGTGGTCTATCTCCGCCTGGCGACTCCCCATCCTCTCACAGTTCCAGCTTGGGGGCGGCTTCTGGACCCTCGCCTGGGACGCCTATAGCTACCACACTCTGGCCCAGCAGATGCTGGCGTCCTGGCTCCAGGGCACGGAGTTCCCCCACCGGGAGCATGCCGACTTCTTCGTGCTGACCGCCGCCGTCTACCTCCTGTTCGGACCGCATCCGCTGACCGCGACCCTCCTGAATGCGCCGTTGCACGCCGTGGTCGCCATCGCCGCCTTCCGCTTAGGAGGGCAGCTAAGCGGCCCGCTAGGCGCCCGGACCGCGGCCGTCCTGGCCGCGTTCTGGCCACAGCTCCTGCTATGGTCGGCTCAGCTCCTGCGCGACCCTCTGGCCTTGGCGCTGCTCATGACGCTGCTTTTCCTGAGCACCGCCGAGCTGACCGCCACGCGCCACTCGGCGACGACGATGGCGCTCCGCCTGGGCTCGTTTCTCGTCGTCATGGTCGCCC
This sequence comes from uncultured bacterium, assembly GCA_964509395.1. GTDB lineage: Bacteria > Methylomirabilota > Methylomirabilia > Rokubacteriales > DASRDR01 > CAZDYT01. The sequence continues at coordinate 5,937 of CAZDYT010000013.1, read as the reverse complement.
TGTACCGGGTCCGATCCTACCTGGCCGTGGCGCTGGCGTTGTCGATCGGCGTGATCCTCCTCACGCTGCTCCCCCGCCCCGCCGCCAACGCCCGGCGGCTGGGGGGCGCCACGGCGCTGCTGGCGACGTCGCTCGTCGCTGTCTTCATCGGCGCCCACCTCGACCTCCCACGCCTGGTGGCACCTGCTCACGCCGAGCGCGGCCACCTGCGGCTCGGCATCGCCTGGCAGCGCGCGGGCGACCACGAGACGGCGCTGGAGGAGTACCGGCGCGCGCTCCGCCTCGCTCCTCGCCACCCGGTGGCTCTCCGCAATGCGGGCCTCGCGGCTCTGGCCCTGGGACGGATCACGGAGGCCCGAGAGCACCTCGAGACCTACCTCGAACTGAGCGCCGTCC
>CAZDYT010000013.1:0-5531 GCA_964509395.1 uncultured bacterium | reverse complement strand
CCGAGGTCGCCGCGCTTCGGGAACTCGTGGCCCACCTCTCGAGCGGCCAGGTGGGCGCCGCCAGCGCCCTCGGCCGACGCCTCGAACCCCTCGGACTCGATGGGGCGGCCCAGCCGCCCCCACCCGCGGAGTCGCCAGCACCGGCTAGCGAGAGCGCCCTCCAGCGCTTGTGGGCGGACCTCGCCGATCCCGTGCGGAGCATCGACGACTTCCGGGAGCGCTCGCTGATTCAGGGCGGCACCCAGGTCGCCCCCGAGGTGCGCTTCCACTCGCTGAGCGACGTCGTCGCCTTTCTGCCGCGTGGCCTGGCGCTCGTTCTCTTCTCGCCCCTGCCGTCCGAGTGGCAGAGCCCGGGCGGCCGCACCGGCCTCTTCAAGCAGCTGGCTGCGGTCGAGGCGCTCCTGATCTACGTGCTGGTTCTCCCCCTGGCCGTAGCGGGCTGCCTGGCGATCGCCTCCGGCCGCCCCGATCGCCTGCTGATCCTGGTCTTCGTAGGCCTCGCCGCGGCCGGGCTGGCGTTGACGGTCGTGAACCTCGGCACGCTCGTCCGCTTGCGGCTGGCCTTGCTCCTTCCGGCGATGGCGCTGGTCGGCCTCGGTTGCCAGTGGCTTCAGGAGCGCTTGTCCGGGCTCCGCGCGGACGCCGATGCCGCGGGGCCGTCGTAGAGCGACAGGCTTCCGAGGCCCACACGCCGTTCGGCCGGGTGAACCCGACCGCCGCTCCGAGGTCGAAACCGAAGAGCGCGCAGCCGGTGCCGCCTCGGCGGCGAGCACGACCGCCCGCTCCTCCGTGCCGCCTCAGAGCTGGCCGAGCGCGCGATAGTAGAGCCGGGCGGCCAGCTCCTCCCCCACCCGACGTGCCAGCCGCAGCCGATCCTCCGGCGAGCGAGCGGCGCCGGAAACCTCGTCCACGGGCGCGGCCAGGACCTGGAAGCCGGCGCGCTCGAACAGCCGCCGAGCCCGGTACATGTGCTGGGAGTCCGTCACGACCAGTACGCGCCGGGCACCCCGGGCGGCCAGGACGCCACGCGCCCGCTCGACCTCCTCCCAGGTGGTCCTCGCGCCGGGCACGGTGACGATGCCCGCCTCGGCCACGCCCAGGTTCCGGGCGAGAGCCGCGCGGACCGCGTCCTCAGGCGGCCCGACGCGCCGGCTCGGCCCCAGAAAGACGATCACGGCACTGAACTGGCGGCGGTACAGCACGATACCGTGAACCGCCCGCCGCAGCGATGCGTCGGTCAGGCTCCCATCCGGCTGGAGCCCGCCCCCCAGCACGACGATGGCGTCCGCCCGATCGATCCTCTCAGACTCGCGCAGCGACTGCGCCACGATGTTGACCGCGGGGGTGAAGGCGACCGCCATCACTCCCACCACTACGGCGAGCCCAACCAGCCGCAGGATCATCCGACCGTGGCCCCCGCGTCACCGGCCAGTTGCTGCGGCCACCACCGCGCGGGCACCATCCGGCGGAGACCCGGCCCCAGCATGACGAAGAAAGGCACGAGGAATTCCAGGCGCAGCCGGAAGAGCGTGCCGAGGTTCGTCACCACCAGAGCGAGCAGGAGGCCGATCAGCACGCCGAAGCTGACCACGTAGACGCCGCCGACCGACCGGGACTGGAGCACGCAGACGGTGCCGAGAAGGAGCGGCGGGAGCAGCAGATAGAGGAGCACCGCTTCCAGCGCGGCCAGCCCCTTGAACGGCCCCGTCCCGCCCTTCACGTCGAACCACTGCGAGGGGTACGGCACCAGCAAGAGGTTCGCCACCGCCCGGGGCAGGTACAGGATGAGGTCGCCGAGGCCCGTGAACTGCACATCGGGGTCGATCATCGAGTAGCCGCCCGTCGCCGTGTAGGCCCTCCGGGCCTGGATAATGGCCATCACGACATCGTCGGTGGGGATCGTGCGCCGGCCTGCGGCCGCGTCGCTCTCGGGGCCGGTGATCCGGAAACCCTGTGACACCACCTCGGCCTTCCGCGGCGGTAGGGGCGCGATCGGCCGGCGGGCGAGGAGCGACTGGACCTCCTGGTCCTCCGGCACCCGCTCCACGTACTCGGTCAACAGGTTGCGCGCCGTTTCCTGATCCCCACGCGTCAGGGCGGTCGAGGCGAGGTTCCGCAGGGCCAAAGGGTACCCGGGGCGGGTGGCCAAGGCCTGCAGGTACTCCGACTCGGCTCGGTCCAGCTCCCCGGCGAGCTGGTACGCCACGCCGCGGTTGACGTGCCCCGCCGTCGGGTTGGTCAGCCCGAAGAGTGCCTCGAGATCGATCCGCCGCCCGACGAAAACGGCCGCGACCATCAGCAGGATGACAATGCCAGCCGCGAGGCACCGCTGCAGGGCGTACCGGCCCCGGAGGAGCAGAACCGCGATGGCCAGGACGGCTGTGGCCGGGATGAAGACGATGAACACGTGATGGCGGAAGCGGGACATCACGAGCGAGCCCACGAAGATCAGCGCGAAGAACCCGGCCCGGCCGAGTACCCGCGATCGGCCCGGCTTGCCGGCCTCCGGCCGAACGTCAACCACCCGCAGCGTGAGATCGATGATCGCCATCGTGAGCCACAGGCAGATCGTGTCCTTCAGCAACTGGGTCGCCCAGATGATCGAGGACGGCCAGAGAGCCACCGCCGCGGCCGTCGCCCGGGCGCCCGCGGGGCTCACGACCCGCCCGGCTACCCGGTAGGCTGCGGTCACGGTCAGGGCGCCGAAAAGCGCGTTGCAAAGCGCAACGTTGAGGGGATGGGCACCGAAGACGAGGTAGAGGAGGCCGGTGAAGACGAAGTACTCCGGCCCCGTCGCGGCCGGGAACTCGGTGCCGTACCGCCATGCCGCCACCAAGTTGACGCCGGCCGCGTGGTAGGACCTCGAGTCGAAGGCAAAGATCCAGAAGCGGTAGCCGTCCTGGGGTGGTGTGAGCAGGTTGGCGACGACGCCGGGCGGATGCACGGAGAGGATGTACAGGATGACGGTGAGAACGACCCGGACCCCCCAGGCGGTGAGCGAGGCACCAACCAGGAAGCGATCGCGCCCGGCTGCGAGCGCGGCCAGAGCCGCGCCGGCCACCGCCACAGCCACCGGCGCGACCGGGTTCCACAGGGCGCCGAGGGCCAGGGCGGCGACAGCGAGCCCGAGCGTGGTCCGGCGGTCCATCGCCGCACACCAGCCGAGCCTCGCGAGGAACGAGCCCGCCCGTCGCATCAACAAACCGGTGCCGGACCGCGCCCCATCGAGCGCAGCCACACCTCGAACGTCAGGAGCAGCCAGAGCTTGTACTCGAAGTTCTGGCGCCCCGCCAGGTGCTCCCGCACCAACCACTCCACGTAGGGCCGGTTCAGGTACTCGCCGAACCGCGCGCGCGGGTCCAGCAGCAGCGACTCCAGGGGCTCGCGGAGCTCGCCGCGGAACCAGGTGGCCAGGGGCACGCCGAACCCCATCTTGCCCCGGCGGAGAACCGGCGCCGGCAGGACGTCCCGGAACGCCCGCCGCAGGATCCACTTCGTCCTCCCCAGCCGCAGCTTGAACCGGTCGGGCAGGGTCGCGACGTACTCCATGAGCACCCGGTCCAGGAAGGGCGAGCGGGTCTCCAGGGCGTGGGCCATGCTGGCGCGATCCATCTTCACCAGGAGGTCGTCCACCAGATAGGTCTTCGCGTTCAGGTAGAGCAGCTGGGCCAGGCGCGACCACCGCTCGCAGCGGCTCCGGTAGCGCCGGAAGTAGGCGATCCGGTCGAAGGACCGGAGGTCGCCGGCGGCCGACTCCAGCACCACGCGGTGGAGGTCCTCGGGGAAGAACGCGATCCAGCGGGAGAAGCGCTGAAGCCAGGGCAGGTCGGCGTCCACCGCCGCGTCGCCGAAGAAGCGCGCGATCCGCCGCAGGGGGTGCCGGGGATGGCCGGGCAGCGGGATCGCCGAGGTCACTGCCCGCCCGAGCCGAAATACCGCTGGCGGCACCCGGCCCGCGATCAGCCCTCCGGCGAACCGCTCGTACCCCGCGAACAGCTCGTCGCCGCCGTCGCCGTTGAGGGCGACGGTGACGTGCCGTCGGGTCAGCTCGGACAGAATGTACGTGGGGATCGCCGAAGAGTCGCCAAACGGGCCATCGTAGACGTGGACGAGCCGCTCGAGGAGCTGGAACGCCTTCGGTTCCACGATGAACTCCGTGTGGGCGGTCCCGAAGCGATCAGCGACCATGCGAGCGTAGCGCGTCTCGTCGAAGCGAGCGTCGCTAGCGAAGCCGATGGAGAACGTCTTGACCGGCTCCCGCATCAGCCGGCTCATCAGAGCCACGACGATGCTCGAGTCCAGCCCGCCGCTGAGGAAGGCGCCCAGCGGCACGTCGGCGATCAGGCGCTTGCGCACCGCCTCGGTCAGGAGGTCGCGGACCCGGGCGGCCGCTTCCTCCGGACTCACCGCCGCGCGGCGCGGCCCCGGGGTGTCCGGGAACCTCCAGTCCCAGTACTGGCGCTGGCGGATCCCGCCGGTAGCATCCACCGTGAGCGCGTGGCCGGCTGGCACCTGCAACACGTCCCGGTAGAGAGTGGCCGGCCCCGGGACGTAGCCATGCAGGAACAGGAGCGGCAGGGCGTCGACTCGGACCTCGGTGGGGATGTCCGGGTGGGCCAGGAGCGCCTTGATCTCCGACCCGAAAGCGAGGAGCGGTTCCCGATGGGCGTAATAGAGGGGCTTCTTGCCCGTGCGGTCACGGGCCAGCAGCAACCGCCCGGCGCGCTCGTCCCACACGGCGAGGGCGAACATCCCGTCGAGCTGCTCCACGCAGGCCTCGCCCAGCTCCTCGTAGAGGTGGACGATGACCTCAGTGTCACCCTCCGTCCGGAACTGGTGACCGGCAGCTTTCAGCTCGTGGCGCAGCTCCGGGAAGTTGTAGATCTCGCCGTTGAGCATGGCCCAGACGGCGCCGTCCTCGTTGCCGAGCGGCTGGTTGGCCGCGTCCGAGAGATCGATGATCTTGAGCCGCGTGTGGCCGAGGCCGGCGGTCGGTCTCCGGCGGGGCGGCGCTCCCGGGGGTGGAAAGAGCCTGACCCCGGTGGCCTCGGGCCCGCGGTGGTGGAGGGTCCCGGCCATCGCGGCCACGACGGCCCCCTCGACCGGTCGGCCGGACAGATCGACGACGCCGCAGATGCCGCACATGTCAGCGCAGCACGGCGGCGAACCGGTCGCACCGCCGGGGGTGGAGGAACAGGTAGTTGCGCTCGATGATGTCGCCCGGCCGGCACTGTCGGAGGATGCGCTGGGCCCCGTCCACGTCGTACTGGTAAAGCTCGTAGCCGCGCTCCGCGAAGAAGCCGGTGAGGTCCTCGACCCGCACGCCGACGCCCCCCAGGTACCAGGGATTGATCTCCAGCAGCACAGAGGGGAGGTGGGCCTCGATGAGGCGGCGGGCCCCCCGCAACGCGAAGAGCTCCCCGCCCTCGACGTCGCATTTGATGAAGGACAGGCCGGGCAGGCCGGGCAGGAAGTCATCCAGCGCCACCACCTCGCACCAGACCTCGGTCGTGCGGTCCCACCGGACCTGG